>CAMDKB010000308.1 GCA_945901195.1 Rhizobium sp. Q54 | reverse complement strand
GAAATCGCGGGCCGGTAAGCTTCCGAACCCGTGTCATCCCGGACGGCAATGCCGCTCCGGGATCGATTGCCCTCTTTTCTCTAAACGATCCCGGATAAACGCTTTCGCGTTTTCCAGGATGACAACACAGAAATTCATATGCCCCACTTCCCCACCACCGGCCCCGTCAACCTGCGCACCAATCTTGCAGACTCGCCCACGGCCAAAGCCGTGAAAACGGGTGACGTTTCTTCGCCGCTAGTGAACTTTGATTTTTGCGGACCGCAGACCGCCAACCAAGGTTTCAAGCCCATGGTCCGCGAGGGCAAATTCGACGCGGGCGAACTGGCGATCGTCACATACATGCAGGCGCTCGATTTTGGAAAGCCGCTGGTATTGCTGCCTGCCGTGATGGTGGGCCGCTACCAGCACCAGTTTTTCGTGTGCCGCAAAGAGCGTGCGCCGCTTGACCCGAAATCGCTGGAAGGCAAGAAGGTCGCCGTGCGCTCTTACACGCAAACGACGGGCGTCTGGGTGCGCGGCATCCTGCAGGACGAATATGGCGTTGATCTCTCCAAGCTGAAATGGCTTTGCTGGGATGATCCGCATCTGGCCGAATACACTGATCCTTCCGATCTCGTGGATCGCGCACCGCCTGGCAGCAAGTCGCTCAATGAGCTGGCGCTCGCGGGCGAGGCCGACGCCGTCATCCCCGCCGCAGATCTGCTGGCCAATCCTGAAATGGCGACGGTCATCGGCAATCCCGATGAAACCGGGCGCAAATGGGGCGAGAAATATGGCTGCGGTCATGTGAATCATTTCTTCGCGGTACATAGCGCTTTGCCAAAAGAGCGACCCGATGTGGTGAAAGAAATCTTCCGCGTGCTGAAGGAGAGCAAGGCGCGCGCGGGTTTGCCGAAAGCCGGCGAGATTAATCAACTGCCTTTCGGCGTCGAGAATTGCCGCAAGTCGATCGAACTGATTGCCCGTTACGCCTATGAGCAGAAGATCGTGAAGAAGCTTTACAGGATTGAAGACCTGTTTGATGAGGTCACGATCAAGCTGGCGTGAGTAGACGCGAGTTGTCATCCTGGAAAATGCGAAGCATTTATCCGGGACCCTTTGTGGCCGGGAGTTAAACAATTTTAGCGGTCCCGGATAATCGCGTGCCGCGATTTCCGGGATGACAGCACTGGCACAGGAGAGCCTCCATGATCCGGAATATTTTTGCGCGCATTGCAGGAAGTGCTGTTGCATTGCTGCTTGCCGCTTCATTCGCGTCAGCGCAGGACAAGGTCAAAGTCGCCATCATTGCAGCTTCCTCGGACATCGGATTTTACACCGCCGATGCGAAAGGCTGGTTCAAGGATGTAGGCATCGAGATTGAGTTTATCCGTATGGATTCAGGCGCGCGAATGATCGGGCCGATGTCCACAGGCGAAATCGACGTTGGCACCGGCGCAATTTCAGCGGGCTTCTACAATGCCGCCGAACGCGGCATCAAATTGCGCATCGTAGCGGACAAGGGCCGCAACGTGAAGGGGATGTCCTTCCAGGCATTTGTCGTGCGCAAGGATTTGATGGACTCGGGGGCAGTCAAGTCGCTGGCCGACCTGGTTGGACGAACCGTCGCGCTGACAGCCCCCGGCGGTGTTGATTCTTCAACCCTCGACCGCGCCATGCGCACATTCGGCAAGACGTTTGACGACGCCAAGACCGTGTTTCTCGGCTTTCCCGCGCAGATGGCGGCCTATGAAAACAAGGCCATCGACGCCAGCATCATGCCCGAGCATTTTCGTTCGCAAGCCATCAACAAGGGTCTTGTCGTGGAACTGACGCCCATCGCGTCGTTTCGCGATAACCAGATGGTCGGCATCGTGACCTTCAGCGAAAAATTTGCGACCGAACGCGCCGACATCGCACATCGCATGATGAAGGCTTACGTACGTGGTGTGCGCTATTATGTTGATGCGATCAAGGACGCCAAGCTCGCAGGTTCCAATGCTGAAGATGTCATAGACATCATCGCGCGTTATTCATCGCTGAAAGACAAGGCCGTCATCCGTGAGATGATTCCCACAGCGATGGAGCCCGATGGTCACGTCAATTTTGAAACGCTCCGGGAAGATCTCGATTTCTTCAAGGCCAAGGGCATGGTGAAAGGCGAGATCGATCTGAACAAGATTGTGGATCGCACGTTTATCGATCGCGCCATCAAGGAACTGGGGCCGTACAAGCGAGCGCAATGAAATCATCCCGGATAAATCGCCATTTTGCGATTTTACCTGGTGACCCTTCACGCCGCCTTCTTGCGCGATTCCAGAAACGCTTCATGTTCCGTTTTCAGATCGCCTGAGAGCGCCTTGGCGATCAGCGCGCATGTTTCGGCCATGCCATACAGCGCAGCGAATGATCCAAACCGCGGACCACGGTTCTCGCCGAGCAGCACCTGATAGAGCATGTTAAAGAAATCGTTCGATACGCCGGGCCTTTCGGCTGTGGCGCCCTTGGCTTTCAAATCCTGATAACGCGGCGTTGGGCGCGCGACATTGTAGATTTCAAACTGGATATCCTCGGCGCTGGCGCCCGCAGGTAGTGCAGCCAGTGCTGCGTCCAGCTTCTGCAATACTTCACGCTCGACATCGTCAGCGAGGCGATAGCTTTTTGCTGGCCGCACGAAGTCGCGAAAATAATTGATCGCGTATTTCACCAGCGCATCAAGGCGCGGATGCGTCGCCGCCGACACACCCGGCGCATAACGGCGCAGGAAGGCCCACACAACCTGTGGGTCTTCGCTATTGGCGACCGCGACGAGATTCAGCAGCATTGCGAAATTCACTGTCGCAGCGGGCGCATCACCGCCCTGGTGCAACACTTCGGGCGCTGGCGGATGGCCGGCATGTATGTGCCAGACGGGATTGCCAAGGCGCGCCTTCCAGTCCTGCTTTTCATAGCCGGAGAGGAATTGCAGGTATTCATCGACCGCGCGCGGGATGACATCAAAATAAAGCCGCTTGGCCTCGCGCGGCTTCTGAAACATGAACAATGCCAGGGTTTCCGGAGCGGCATAGGTAAGCCATTCATCGATCGTCAGACCGTTGCCTTTCGACTTTGAAATCTTCGCGCCCTTGTCGTCGAGGAACAATTCGTAATTGAAGCCTTCAGGTGGCTGCTTGCCGAGGCCACGTACAATCTCGCTCGAAAGCTTCACAGAATCTATGAGATCCTTGCCTGCCATTTCATAGTCGACATCGAGCGCGTACCAGCGCATGGCCCAATCAGGCTTCCATTGCAGCTTGCAATGGCCACCTGTGACCAAGGTCTCGAAAGCCTCGTCTGTTTGCGGATCACGCCAGGTGATTGTACCCGCGTCCGGGTTCATTGCATCCACCGCGACCTGCATCACGTGGCCGGTCTTGGGGTGAATGGGCAGGAACGGCGAATAGGTCGCCGCACGCTCTTCGCGCAAGGACGGCAACATGATGGCCTGCACCTTGTCGAAATTGCGCAGCATGTGCAGCAGCGCAGCGTCGAAACGGCCGGAGGTGTAATAGTCAGTTGAAGACGCAAACTCGTATTCAAACCCGAACTGGTCCAGAAACGCACGCAGCATTGCATTGTTGTGATGCGCAAAACTTTCGAACTTGTTGAACGGGTCGGGCACCTGCGTCAGCGGCTTGCCCAGATGCTTCTGGAGCATCTCCTGATTGGGTACGTTATCCGGCACCTTGCGCAAGCCGTCCATGTCATCGGAGAATGCGAGCAGCCGGGTCTTGATTTGCCCTTCGGTCAGCGTTTCGAAGGCACGTCGCACCATGGTTGTGCGCGCGACTTCGCCGAACGTGCCGATATGCGGCAGGCCCGAGGGGCCGTAGCCTGTTTCAAACAGCACCTGTTTCTGGCCGGTCCGTTTCACCCGCTCCACAAGCTTGCGCGCCTCATCGAACGCCCAGACAGGCGAGGCGGAAGCCAGCGCGGCGAGTTCAGCGCTGCTGGCGGAAACAGAAGCTTGAGCCGTTGGGGCGGCGGAGGACATAGCAAATTCCCTGGCTGGTTGAGCGGCATTGGCTCGCTTTATTCCTTTTAGCGCAGAGATTGCTCACCGCAAACCAAATCGCACAGCTCAATTCCTATGCGCGACCGGGCTAGTGATCGCGAGGGGCGCCGCGCCCCGGTTTTTCGCAAGGCCGTGTTCGGTCTTCAGCCAATTGTAGGGGTTGCGGAAAAAATCCAGCTGCCACCACCAGACGGCAAGGGTCGTGAGCACCCAATATGGAAAGAGCAATAGCATCGACCCGGCAATCGGCATCAGCCCGCGCCGCCGCAACCCAAGCCAGACCGGCCAGAAGGCAAAGAACACTCCCGTCAGCCCCACAAAGCACCAGCATGTACTCGCCACCAGTTGCACAGGCGTCGAAGGCGTCAGCAGATCGCCAAAAATGGCATCGTTCACCAGGAGCAGGACAAACAGCGGCCCCAGCATCGCCCCCGCCAGAGTGCCCCCCCCACATGCAGCACCGTGACAAGCGCCCTAGACCACCCCATGCCTGCAATGAAAGCGCGCGGCTCGCGCGCATGGACGAACAAAGTCTGGAACCAGCCCTTGAACCAGCGCCGCCGCTGATTCATCCAGCCGCGCAGCGACACCGGGGCTTCCTCGAAGGTTGATGCCTCCAACACACCCGCGGAATATCCAAACCGCGCCAGCCGCAAGCCCAAGTCTAAATCCTCGGTCACATTCCATGCATCCCACCCACCCACTTTTCGCAAAATGTCCGTGCGAAAATGATTGGAAGTGCCACCGAGAGGGATCGGCGCTCCCAGCGAAGCAAGGCTGGGGTTCACCACATCGAACAGCGCCGCGTATTCAAGCGCAAAACAACGCGCAAGCCAGCCATCGCCAAAATTGTCGATGGCCAGACGTCCCTGCAGACAGGCGATTGCAGAAGGAAGCACGGCAAACCGGGCTGCAGCTTCACGCAACTGGCGCGGCTCAGGAATATCCTCAGCATCGAAGACGCAGGTGAGGCTGCCCCGCGCCAGCGCGAGGCCGATGTTCAACGCGCGCGGCTTGGTGCGCGGCTGCCCCTCCGGCGCAATAACAATACGGAAATACGCGGGGAGTCCCAGCGCTTCCAATGCGCGGCGTGTTTCATGATCGTCGGCCTCCACGACCATGATGATGTCGAGCTTGCTGACGGGGTAATCGAGCCGCTGCAGGGAAGCTGCCAACGCGGGGGCAACCTGCGCTTCGCGATAAAGCGCGACGATGACAGTAACCACTGGCAATTCGTGGTCACGCAGCACCGGGGCGCTGACCGCAGATGTTGCGTCGCAACTGGCGGCGGCTGCGAACAATCGCACCACGATGGCCGCTGCAAGGAAAAGGCTCAGGAGCGTTGCGACCAAAAGCCAGACAAGGCCGCCCGCCGCAAAGAGCAGCGCGAGGGCGGAAAATCCGGCAATAAAGCCTGCCAGTATGGGCCCTTTGTTGAGTTCCCACGCTGAAAACTGGTTGCCGTGCAGGCATGAGAGACTGCCGCTTGCTTCTGCCGCGATCTCCGCAGGGCGCGCGCCGAACACCTGCCGTGAACCGCCCCGGGTTTACCGGAGGGTGATTTGTTCAACGACTAGGCGACCATATCGAGTGTGTTCAGGTTTGCATAGAACGCCTCCTCTGCTTCTGCGG
>CAMDKB010000307.1 GCA_945901195.1 Rhizobium sp. Q54 | reverse complement strand
ACCGCCATCGAATTTGGCGATGATTGTCTTGCCGGAAACAGGTGACAAGCCGGGCAGCGGAAGCATAGGATCGTTCATGGAGGCGGTAGCTTTTTTTGAAATGGCGTGGATTGGCTTCATCAACCAAATCATACGCTAAATCAGCCCTTAAGCCACATTTATCGGCGGGCCGTGCATAATCCGGGCTGGCAAAGCCTTGCGAATTGCCGATTGCGGATTCTACGCTTGAATGGATCGGTTCAGACTTCGCTCCCGACGCGATCACGCGATTTTGGATTTCGCGCGGTCGCTTCTTGATGCTAACTAGCGTCATCGGCGGCCTCGCCTATGGCGGCAAAGGGAATTATTCACGTGCGTAAATTGTTGGGCGCCCTTGTGATATTGGGACTGTTGGGCGCCGTTGGCGCATGGTTTCTTTCCGCGCCGCGCGCTGTCTACGCCAAGCTGGAACCTTCGCTGGAACAGGGCGGCGACAAGGAAAAAGGCCGCGTGATATTTTTTGCCGGCGGATGCGCTTCCTGTCATGCCAGCCCGGGGCAGGAGGACAGGCTGAAGCTCGGCGGGGGTTATTCGCTGCCTTCGCCGTTCGGCACTTTCTACGCGCCGAACATTTCGCCCCATCGCGAGGATGGCGTTGGCAAATGGACGGTTGCGGATATGGCCAATGCGCTGATAGCTGGCGTCTCGCCTGATGGATCGCATTATTATCCGGCCTTCCCCTTCACCACCTATACGAAGATGAAGATTGAGGACGTGAAGAATCTCATGGTGTTCATTCGCTCACTTGAGCCGGTGGCCGGCAAGGCGAAGGCACATGACATGCCGTTCCCGTTCAACATTCGCCGCAGCCTTGGCATGTGGAAACTGCTGTTCTTTGATCGCGCGCCACTGGTCGCCACGGGCGCCCCTGATGTGCAGCGCGGGCAATATCTCGTGGAATCGCTTGGCCATTGCGCCGAATGCCATTCGCCGCGCAACATTCTCGGTGGCATCGTGACTGCGCAACGCTATGCAGGCGGGCCAGACGCAGAAGGCAAGGGGGGCTGGGTGCCCAATATCAGCCAGCACGCCAAGGGGCTCGGCGAATGGACTCCAAAAGATATCGCCGGCTTTCTGAAGACGGGCTTCAACATAGAAGGCGACGTTGTGGGCGGCACGATGGGCTCGGTCATCAAGAATATGGCTGAATTGCCGGAGGCCGATCTGCTCGCCATGGGCGCTTATCTCAAGACGCTGCCGGTTCGCGAAAGCCCGCCCAAATCGGCTGCGCCCGCAAAGAAGGAATAATTAACGCCGGGTTCACCCGCGTTAACTCTTCGTTACCCATATCTGGTGCAAATCTGGTCGGCGCATTCGGCGCGACCGGGCTGAAGCATGCAGGGACATCCGCAAGATCATTCAACAGGGCAGGGCCGCGAGTTGCAGCCGCATCGCCCGCCCGACGGCATCACCGAGGCCGACTATGAGGCCATCGAAGATGCAGTGATGGAGACTGCGCGCGGGCGCTGGTTCCTCAAGGAATATGCACGGCGCATGCGGGCGGCAGAAACAGCCGGCCTTTTGAGTGCGCTGGAACGCATCGAAAAAATGGTGAAGTCCAGTGGTGGCGCTTCTGCGGCGGGTGGCGACTCGCTGCCTGCCCTTGCCGCAGCGCAGATCGAAAAAACCAGCGAAAGGTTGCTGGATATCTTCTGGTATATGCGCGAACGCGGCATTGATGGTTCGGCCTGTTCAGCCATCGATTCAGAGGCGCGTCAGCTGGCGGAACTTTTGCCCAAAGCGGGGGATGTAGAATTTTGCGATGCTGCCGCTGCTGACAACACAGCGCCTGCGAAATCGCCCGCGGGCGCAGGCATTATCATTGATGAGCAGGCGCGCGAGGAAATAGTCGATACGACGCTTGCGGCTCCTGCGGCAGTTGAGCTGCCTGCTGCGCCGCAGCCTGAGCCAGCTCCTCAACCAGCCCGCGAACCAGCAAGGGTTGAAGCCGCTTTGCCCGTCGTGTCCAGACCTGGCCTTCGCGAACGCGCCGCGGCCTTTATCCACATCGACAAGATGCCGGTGAAACAGAAGCTGGCGTTGTTTGCGTGAAAGCTATTTCGGCGACGCGCTGACGAGCGGTTTCATCTGCCCCTCAAACCAGTCCATTGTGAGTTTCGGCCAGAACGGGGTCATGTCGTGGCCACCGGGCGACAGCACGAATTGCAGGGCTGTGCCGGGTGCGCATTTATCCCAGATGCGCGACCAGTAGGTTTCGCCACGCTCCATGCGTGCGGGAGCCTGGGTGTCGCAGCCATTCATTTTCCGCCACATCTGCAGGCCTTCCATGATGTCGCCTTGCATGGCGGTGAATTGCGGCCGGCGGAAGGTTCGTCCTTCCAGCGGCACGACCGGATCATCCCAGCCATGGGTGTGCAGCATTTTTACCGGGCCGTTGCAGCTTTCCGGATGCGGCCGCCAGAAGCCTCCCGAATAAGGGGCGTAGGCCGCGAACTCTCCGGGCGCAGCGCGGCAAGCAATGTACCAGGTGATCGAACCGCCGACCGAATGACCCGCCACAAGCACACGGTTCCGGTCGATGTTGAAACGTGTCACCGCGTCGGCGACGATCTCGCGCAAGTAGGCGAGTTCATCGCGGCCGGGCACGTGATCGGGGCGGAAGGTCCAGCCATTGCCGAGCGAGCCGCGCTTCTGCCCGTGCGGCGCCAGCACGACATAATTGCGGTCCACCATGGGTCCAACAATGTTGCGATCTTCGACCACGGCAAAGCCATCACCGCCGCCGCCGTGGAAGTGCACGATGGCTGCGCGCGGGCTGCTGCCATCGGCTGGCAAGGCCACGTAATATTCCCCCAGGGGAACCTTGCAGGGATCGCCGCGCTGGCCACAGGCGAGGGCGGGAACCATCATCAGGATCGTGGCCACAATGAAGAGACTACGGAACATATGATTTCCCTTCCGGCATGCCGGATTGAGACCGGTTCTGATTGCAGGCAGTATAGGGCGGCCAGGGCGGGCAACAAAATAAAGTCTTTGAAAGCGGACCTGTGAAGGCGGCTTCCCCGTCCGTTGGAAAATGCTAGCCTGTGGGCAGGGAACGGGTCGTCCTTGTGGTTTGAGGACTTCAGGAGAGCAAATGTCAGGCGAATTGTTTCTACCGGGAAGCCTTCCTTGCGAGACGGCGGAGCAATCGTTCCGCATTTTTGGCGGCGCGCTCGGTCAGTGGCTCGATTACATGCCCGATGGCGAAGTTGGCACACGGCGCTACTGGATCGATGGTCTTGCCTACCGTGTCTACACAGCCCATCCAGATATCGAAACCGTGAAATGGCCCGAGCGCGAGAATGGCGTTGAGAAATGGTGGCCACATGGCCGGCATGACGAGTTTGGATTTCGCGTACGGCCCGGGGTAGGGAAGGTGATGTTTGGTGATCCCGGCTGGCGCCTTGGTTTTGCCCGGGATGCGATCACATCCTATACGCTTTTCCGATACATGAAGAAGGACGGAATCATCCCGCAGCACGTGCGGTTTCAGGTTTGCATACCGCTCACCTATAGCGCCATTGCCTATTTTTTCCCCGAGGAAGATGTGCCGAAGCTGGTGGAGGGCTTCACGCAATCCCTGCGCGCGGAAGTGGCGAAGATCGTCGAGATAATCCCCAATGATGATCTGGCGATCCAGTGGGATCTGGCGATTGAAAACCGCGCCGTCGATCTGCTCGCCAATATCGGTGATCTGTCAGGCGCTGCCAAAGAGGCTGCGCGCATGTGTGCGCCGCTTGAGCAAATATGTTCCGCCATTCCTGCGTCTGTGCATCTGGGGCACCACATGTGCTTTGGCACGCTCAGCGGCTGGCCTTCCAGGCAACCACCCTGTCTGGCAAGCGCAGTTATTCTGGCCAATGCAGCGGTTGCCGCTTCAGGCCGGAAGGTTGAGTTTGTACATATCCCAACGCTTGGTTCATCCGAGGATGCGTTTTTTGCGCCGCTCGCAGACCTTCGAAGCGCTGGTGCTAAAATCTACATGGGCAGTGTGCACCATTTGCATGGAGCCGATGGCCCGCGCAGGCAACTCGAAGTGATGAAGAAATATCTCGGCACATTCGGCGTTTCAGCGCCTTGCGGATTTGGGCGCACACTCGAAAGGCCCGGCCATCTGCTCGCCGATGATGGCGGCAAGCCTGCCGATCCCGTGGCGGTCATCATTGAAGATCACAAGCGCCAATTGGGAATACTGCGCGAGGTTCTGGGCTGACCCAATCGGCAGGCCGACCTGCTGCGCCCGGAGGGCAGACTATTTCGTGGCGTGCAGGATGATGATGATGAAGGAATTGGAAAGTTGGTATTTACCGGTCCTTTTTCAGGGCGCGGCGATGCGTGGACGCCGTATAAGGTCTTGCTGCCCGGCGCTCGGCCAGTTCGACTTCCATCTGCCCTGCAAAGTCGCTGATGGACAATTTCTTCCAGATGATACGGTTGGAGCCGTCCGACTGTGGAAGTTCAACAGTCTTGATATGACGCCGGATTAAAGACCACATCTGTGTTACTCGCACTCAAAGACGGATTAAAGCCCAGGGTATAAGGGTTTAGCTTGGCGCCCAACGAGATTCGTTGTGCACGTTCCCCCTGACCTGATCATGAAACGACCATGGAGCAATCTACCAAAACGGGCAGGGTAATAACAGGTCCATTTTGTAGTAATATTATGGTGAATATAGCCGTTTTCACGATTCGAGACTATCTGGCCGCCTCCGCGCTGCCTAATCTTTGTGCGGTGCGTAATTGCCCCTGACATTTGTACTGGACGCCGGTGCTTGCCCGTTATTGCGCTTGAACACCTGACCGGCCATTGTAACCGCAAATCAATCGGGGAAATGTCATGGATCTGGGACTCAAGGGCCGCTCGGCCATTGTTTGCGCCTCAAGCAAGGGACTTGGCCGGGCCTGCGCCATGGCATTGGCGGAAGCTGGCGTGAACATCGTCATCAACGGACGTGACGCTGAGGGTCTGGCGAAAACCGCTGCGGAGATCGCCGCAAAATATGGGGTAAAAGTGACGCCCGTTGCGGCGGATGTGGGAACACCGGAGGGTCGGTTAGCTCTGCTGGCCGCCTGTCCGCAGCCCGACATTCTGGTCACTAACAATTCCGGCCCGCCGCTGAAGGATTTTCGCGCCCTGAGCCATGACGATCTGGTGGCAGGCGCCAATGCAAACATGTTCACGCCTATCGAGCTCATACAGAAAGTGATCGACGGAATGGTGGAGCGCAAATTCGGGCGCATCGTCAATATCACATCAAGCTCGGTGATTTCGCCGATGATGGGGCTCGATCTGTCGTCGGGCGCACGGGCCGGATTGACGGCCTTTCTGGCCGGTGTGGCGCGGCAGGTCGCGCATGCCAATGTCACCATCAACCAGATCATGCCAGGCGCTTTTGCGACTGACCGGCTGGTGCAGGCGACGACCGCGCAGGCGAAAATGCGCGGCGTCAGCGAGGCTCAGATCGAGGAGACGCGCCGTAACACCATTCCCGCGCGGCGCTTCGGCGATGCGGCTGAATTTGGCCAGTTGTGCGCATTTCTGTCCAGTGCGCAGGCCGGATATATCACCGGGCAGAGCCTGCTCATTGATGGTGGCGCGGTGAATCTGGCGTTCTGAGGCATGGCGCACCAAT
>CAMDKB010000306.1 GCA_945901195.1 Rhizobium sp. Q54 | reverse complement strand
GCAGCGCGTCCATCAATCCGCGCCAGTTCATCGCGCGCGTGCCAAACGCAATCAGAATAGCAATGAAAGCAGCAACGCCCGCTGCTTCAGTCGGCGAAAACCAGCCAAGGTAAATTCCAAACACCGCAAAAAAGAACAGGATGCCAAGTTTCCACATGCCTCGTGCGGCTTTCAGCCGTTCATTGAGTTTCATGCCGGGAACTTCGGGCACCCATTGCGGCTTCCACCACGCCACCAGCCACACCGCAATAACGTATAGAGCAGCCAAGATGACGCCAGGCACAAATGCCGCTGCATAAAGTTTGGGGAGCGATTGCTCCGCGCCAATTGCATAAACAGCCAGCAACACCGAAGGCGGAATCAACACGGCCAGCGTGCCCGCTGACGCGACCGCGCCTGCCGCAAATGCAGGATCATAGCCATGCCGCCGCATTTCAGGAATCGAAACGCCCGAGAAAGTGGCCGCCGTCGCGATGGACGAGCCGCAAATCGCGCCAAACAGCGCGCAGGAACCGATGGTCGCATTCGCCAGCGCGCCGCGTACGCCGGAGAATAACGCATTTGACGCTTCGAACAACTCGCGCGCCATGTTGGCCCGTGAGGCCACCGCCCCCATCAAGATGAACAACGGAATCACCGATAACGAATAGGCGCTCGCCAACTGAAATGTCACCGTGCTCGCCATACGCAAGGCCGGCGCCCAGCCATCAAGCGCTGCATAGCCGACGATGCCTGATACCGCCAAAGCGACCGCGATCGGAATTCGTGCAAAAATGAGCGCCAGTAGCGCGACGACGACAATCAGCCCGACAACGCCGTGGCTCATAGGGTTTTGCCTTCATCGACCTGGGCCGACGCGGAAGAACCCGGGTCAGTCACCATCGCCAGCGCGGCCACCACGGATCCAAACAAGCCAGCCAGCACGGGCGCCCAATAGTAAATCCTGGGAATGGCTAGGTCAGAGGTCACATCATTGAAGACTAGCGTGTCCTGCGCCGCAATCCATCCCTGCCAGCACAATACAGACAACAACAAAAAGCCTGTCAGCGCTGATATTCGCTTGAGCAGATCTACGCCTCTCACTCCAACCTTGCGGTCGATCATATCGACTACAATATGTTCGTCGCGCAGGAACGTCGCTGGCAAAGCAAGAAAGAAAGAAGCCGCAAGCAGCAGTTCGACGATTTCCAGAGTTCCGCGAATAGGAAAATTGATGGTGGCGCGCAGCACGACGTCCGCGACAGTAATCAGCATCATACCGGCGACTGCCATTGCGGAAATGTATCCGCACCCCATGGCCAGCCGACTGCGCCATCCGTTCATTTCATCCCCCAGCGCACGCGGCGGCGTCAGTTCCAGAAGTTCTTTGAAGTCTTCCCGTGTTTGGCAGACAATTCGCGCATCATGTTATAAACCGCACGGGCAGGCAGGCCTTTGCCTTCCAGCTCCTTGATCTTGTCATCAGCAACCTGCTCGCCAATCTTGCGGAATTTTGCAGTTTCCGCATCTGTCAGGCGGAACGCTTCCGCGCCCCCATCGACAAGAGCTTTCTTGCCCGGTCCATCGATCGAATCCCAGCCTTCACCGACTGCCTTTTCAACATCGATAAAGCTGTCGTCGATCAATTTTTTCAGGTCTGCTGGCAGCTTGTCGTAGAAAGCTGGGTTGATGGCGAGGCCGAACGAAGCGACGAACGAATACATCTCTGTGATATACTTCACCGTACCGCCCATCTTGAAGGCTATTCCCGCGCCGCCGTAATCGATGAACGTGCCGTCGAGCGTACCCTTCTGCAATTGTTCCGTGATCTCGGTTGGAGCAACGCCAACCGGAGTCCCTCCGAGCGCCGCCACAAAATCGCGAATGGTTGGCGATGAGAACCGCAGCCGCATGCCCTTCATGTCGTCGGTTGTACGGATTGCTTTCTTAGTCGTGTGAATCTGCCCGGGCTGATGCGTGAAGAGCAGCATCAGCTTTACACCCTTATGTTCAGCATCGAGATATTTGGAGCGCAATTCCTTGTCGTTCAGCACTTTTGTACCGATCTCCGAACTGCCCACGAGGTAGGGCAGATTGATCATCTCGGTCAGTGGAAAACGGCCCGGAGTACCACCGGAAAGGAACCAGGCCACTTCGAGTTGTCCCGTACGGGCTGCGTCATAATAAATCGGCGGTGGCCCCAATTGCGCGCCATGGAACATTTTCGAGACAATCCGGCCGCCGGAGTCTTTCTCGATTTTCTCAGCCCATTTTTCCAGCCATTGCGACATCGGATGTTGCGCTGGCGAAAAATGCCCCACTTTCATTTCAAATTTCTGCTGTGCGACAGATCCCAATGGAAGCGCCAACAAAAGCGAACTAAACAAAAGCGTTGAAAGCCTGGCCCTCATCGATCCCTCCTCAAGCTCGCAAATGCGATTGGTCGCCAGCCACACGGGCCGGTCTTGGCGATATGCTAGTCGCCTATCAGCGTGTTGCCAAGTGCAGGACTTTTTAGCGGTAAACTTGGGGTGGCAGTCTCAGGGCGTCAGGACGCTCATACGCCAAATCGTGATGCAGAATAGGCCTGCGGGTTTGGTGCTCTTGGGTTAACGCTGCACGATCCAGCGCGAGTCAACCATCCATCGCTGGAAGGCCAGCACTGCGCCGCGATCACCACATGTCGTGTAAAGGCCGTTGCACTGGTTCATCAGCCAGAGACGCCGTTCATAGACCGGGTCGAGCGGCAGGCCAGCAGCCGCCACGGCCAGCGTTGCCAAATGCGGAATTTCCAGAATTGGGAACGCCGGCATCGCCACCTTCGGAGTAAAGCCCATCGCTTCAATAGAATAATAAGTCTCGAAGGCGCGCGAGGACGGATCAAGCTGCCAGGCTGTACCCTGGTTAGCAATGTCCTGCGCATTCTTGAGAGGCAGGCGCGCAAGCGCCGGCTGATGGTCGCCAAAGCTCACAAACAAGAACGGATTATGCGGATACCGCAGTTTGAGTTTTGCTCTGAAATCATCGCGATCGCGCTTGGCCAGAACCATGCGCCAAAGATATTCGTCGAACTCCTTGTCGCCGGTCCAGACGGTCTTTTCGCCACGCTTTAACGCCTCCGGCGCGTAGCGGAAATCCCAGGGGCCGTGGGTCGACATGCTTGAAGCGACAATAAATTGCGGACGGCGAACTTCCTGCTCGTCAGCATTGGCCAGCACCTTGAGCACCTGATCGTAATAAAAGCCATCGCGCTGGCGATCGTCGTGCGCCTTGTGCACGCTACGGTCGATAACCCGGTCAAAGCCAATCGCGCGATAGAAGCGCCCGGAACCAGCGAACTCCGCCATGGAGGGATAGACAATCGAAGTCTCATAACCGCAGGCGTGCAGATATTGCGGCAGCGTGTGGCGCAGGCGCCCGGTCATGAGTTGCATGGCGAAATTGCGCATATTGCCAAACGAGTTCGTCGACAGGCCCGTGAGCGCCGAAAAATCGCTCAGCCATGTGCCGCCGCCAAATGTCTCGACCCGCAGTTTGTGCACCTGCTTGTCGACAGACTGAAAGAAGGGCGTCAGTTCCTCAGGATATTTCAGATTTGGATAGATGCCGCCAGGCATGCCGGATTCGTTCAGAAACATGACAATGTCGGGAGAACCCGCAGGCGCGTTGCAGGAGATCTTGTCTGAGATGACAGGTGTCAGTGCGGCCTGTGCGCTCATCTCAAGCACGCCCTTTTCGCGCACCAGCGCCGGCAGGTCGCTCAGTGAGGCGATGAAGGACGAGAACACAAACTGTCTATCGTCAAAAAAAGTAGGCCGCCGGTCGCCCAGCCACCAGCCGCTGCCGCCAAGCAGCACAACCGCCAGCGCGGCAAGTCCAAAGGAAGCCGTTCTCCCCAGCGTATGCGCTGTTTCCGCACGGAAACTCCACACCAGCACCGCAAGTGCAGACAAGACAATGGCGGCGAAGAGAACCGCTGTTCCAGAAAACGTCTGGATGAAGAAACCAAGTTCCGTAAGGCCGGAGAAATAGAAGAAAATGTCGTAGACATGAACATTCATCGCGGCGATGCGGAATTTGAATACAGAGGCTGCAAACGTCGAGATGAAAAGCATCAGGCTCAAAAACAGCGTGAATCCGATCCGCTGGCTGAGCGCATAGAAAAATCCAGCAAGTCCAGCGCAGAAAACCAGGACGGCCGCCGTCACAGGCATTTCTGGCTCGGTCGCCAGTACGAATGTCAGCCAGACGAGGCCAACAACACCCGCAAAAATAGCCACAGGCTTTTGCAGACCAGCCGAGACAACGGAAAACCGCGCTGCAAGGGAGACCCGCGCGCGGTTTAAAAATCCGTTCAGTCCCTTGGTCATCACTTAACGCATACCCACGGTGAAAGCCTGAAGACACTTACATGTATAATGCATGACTGATTGTAAAGTCCTGAATTAAGGCGACTTGATGGATTGGTTTTTATCTGCAACCTGCTGCACTGCAGCAAACCTTGTCTTCCCTCAGGATGTCGGTGCGTAACTTTTTTCCTCGACGATGTCATATCCTGACAACACATTGATCTGCTTCTTGATCTCGGCCCGCTTGTCGTTGGTCTGGTAGACGGCTCGCGCCAGTGCGACAAAACGCGGGCCGAAATCCTGTTCGCGCTCGCAATCACGAATGTGGTCTTCAATCTCCCAGAGCGCTTCGTTGACAGCTTTCAATTCAGCCATCAGATCGGCGTGCCCGGACAAGGAACTATTCTCAGCCGCCAGCGCCTCCAGCAGGGTTAGCTCGTGTCCCACGTTTTTCAGCTTCCCAGGATCGGAAATCCTCGCTGCCTTGATTTGCAGAATGGTGATCTTGTCGAAAAGCTCGCCCATAGAGCTCGGAATGAGAAGATTGGCCATATTTCAATCCCGCGCCTGTCTCGATAACTCAACCACATCATAGGCAATCCGCGCAAAAACCTCCGCCCAGTCGCCCCGCGTGGTCTGCCGATAGAGCTTCATCGAAGGATACCACGGGCTGTCCTGCCGATCGAGCAGCCACCGCCAGTCCGGAACGTGCTTCAGGGCGACCCACACCGGCACGCCAAGCGCGCCTGCCAGATGAGCGATGGACGTGTCGCACGTGATGACAATATCGAGACAAGACATCATAGCCGCCGTATCTACAAAGGCGTCAGGGCCGCTGTCGAAATCATCGCCCAGAGTTTCAACGCTCAACCCAGGCGGCAGGCTGTTGAGTTGATCGAGGCCGTGGTTTTTCTGCAGCGAAACAAGGCGGACACCGGAGATCTTCCTGATTGCACCAAAATTATCAAACGGGAAAGAGCGCCCCTGATCGATGCTCCCGACAGGATTACCCTGCCAGCAAATGCCGATACAAAAGCCCCGCTGACCGATGCACGCACCCCAACGACTGATTAGTGGAGGTTCCGCCTGAAAATAGGAAGTGCCTGCAGGAATGTTTTCAAGTGTCGTACTGAACGCGCATGGTAGGTTCATCAAGGCCGACTGAAAGTCGAAATTTTCCTCCGACAAACCCTTATCCATAAGTCGAACATCAGGTAACGCTGCTCCCAAGAGACGATGTAGGGATTTCCGCACAAGAAAAGTAACTTTGGCCCCCTGCGCTAGTGGTCCCCGTCGTTGATTTTGGCGGGAGCCTCTGAATCACTGTCGCTGTTATCAGCGATTGAGATGATTCGTGTCGGAGAAAGA
>CAMDKB010000305.1 GCA_945901195.1 Rhizobium sp. Q54 | reverse complement strand
AAAGCCGTTGATCTGGGTTGCCCTGCGCAGCCAAAGTGAAACAGGGGATGTGGAACTGGTTCAGGTCACCGCTGACCCCACCGAAGGCGAAACCCTCATGGAAGCGGGCGCGGACATTGTCGCGCCAGTGCCAATGCCGGCCGATATCGCCGCATGGGTCGCCGCTTTTGTCGAAGAATTCCATGTCGAGCAAGTGTTCCACAAACGCCAACGCGACAAGTCCGGCCCTGATCCGCGCAAGAAACCCGGCACGCGCAACACTCCCGGCGACGGCTCACGCCGAACAGGAGAAGGCTCATGAACGGGCAGGATTCTGACGACGATAAGGACAGAAGCAGTTTTCTGGCGCGCTGGGCGCGGCGCAAGGCAGAAGCTGGAAGCGAAGGCCTTGCGGCGGAACAAAAGGCAGCGCCGGAGTTTCAGAAAGAAGCACCAATTGCCAGCGAACCCTTCGACCTCGCATCCCTACCTTCACTTGAAAGTCTGACAGCGGAAACTGACGTCCGCCCCTTCATGAATGCCCTCGTGCCCGAAGGCCTGCGCAATGCCGCCCTGCGCCGGGTCTGGGAACTCGACACTGCGATTCGCGATTACGTAAGTCCGGCGACTGAATATGCCTGGAACTGGAACGAGACTGGCGGAGCGCAAGGTTTCGGGCCTCTGGAAGCTGGCGACAAAGCTTTGCAGTACGTCGAAAAGCTGTTTTCCTCCGGCCCGGCGCATCATCCTTTAGGCGAATCCGTGCAAGAACCCGCCGCAGTCGACGCTCCCGCAGTTGCGAGTCAGGAAGCAAGAGCTAAACAGGAGGCGCAAAATATTTCTATGAAAACGGGCAGCTACAACATCACACAAAAAATTTTGCAGAATGTTGGCATTTCAACCAAAGTGGATACAAATCCAAACCTTTGCGGCAGCGCCCCAGTAGAGCCATCTGGCGAACCGGCAAATCCAATACCGCAGACGACTTTTGCTGCACTGCAAAAATCGACATCTCGCCACGGCGGGGCAACGCCACGCTGAAGCTGGCGACACAACGAGTGCGACATAGGGCAAGCCTATCCGACCCTAGAATCTTGCCTCAAATGCTGCAATTTGCACCCCAGGTACCGCTGCAAGGGAGGAATCTGCAGCTGTTTGAGGTGAAAATGCGGGATTCTGGACTACAAAAGGCTTTGGAAGCAGCAGGCGGTGTCGCCGCGCTTGCGCGCGGTTTGGGCATTTCTCAGCCCTCTGTTTCCGGCTGGACCCGAATCCCTGCCGACCGCATCACCTCCATCTCAAACCTGACCGGCCTCGCCCGCGAGGAACTTCGGCCTGATCTGTTTGTCGCCGGCGCTGGCGAAGCACACGTCACCACCGTTGATGAAATCGACGAATTACGCGCGGCCGAATATGCCCTTCTCGCTGTCCTGCTCGGCCGCGCACCCGATGCCGATATGCTGACCCGCCTGCGCCAGATGAAAGGCGATGCCACCGAACTGGGACTTGCTCGCGTCGCGCTTTCTGACGCTGCGAGCAAAACCTCAGAGACGGATGTCACCCGCGAATATTTCGATCTGCTCATCGGCGTCGGTCGCGGCGAATTGCTGCCCTATGCATCGTGGTATCTGACCGGCTTCCTGCAGGAGCGGCCTCTGGCGCGTATCAGGGCAGATCTTGAAAAGCTTGGAATCGAGCGTGCCGGCCAGCGCGCAGAGCCGGAGGATCATATCGCGATACTCTGCGATGTGATGGCGGGTCTTGCGCGCGGCACATTCGGCGATGGCGCCATCGCCACCCAGCAGGCGTTTTTTGAAGCGCATCTCAAGCCTTGGGCCCTTCGGTTTTTCACCGATCTTGAAACCACCAAACGCGCCGGATTTTACAGAGCTGTTGGCCTTTATGGGCGGCTGTTCTTTGAACTGGAATCGGAAGCTTTCGCGCTGCCCCATGAAGCCGCCGCGTGATCGCATCATGAATATGGATATGAAAAGAGGGACACTGTCATGAGCAGCAAACCTGAGAACAAGCAAATCGACCGGCGCAGCTTTTTCAAAAGCCTCAGCGGGGCCTCGGCAGCAGCAGCTGTCGCAGTCGTCACCCCCCTCGCCGCAACGCCCGCACTTGCCACGGAAAACCAGAATGAGCGGACCAAGGCCCGCTACAAGGAATCCGAGCACGTGAAAAATTTCTATCGCACGAACCGTTACTGAGGGAGCGACTATCATGCTCGTCAAGAGAAGAGAAGGCGCTTCCGCCAGAACCCGTTTGCAGACCGCAGCCGCAGGACTTGCCTCCGGCGTGATGGATCGCCGTTCGTTCCTTCGCCGCTCGGGTCTTGTCGCTGGCGGCGCCGCCGCGCTCGGCACAATCAGCTTTGGCAGCGTGCGCGCCGCCCAGTTGAAACCGGTCGATCATTCGCAACCGCTGGAACGCAAGAAAAACATCTGCACCCATTGCTCCGTTGGTTGCTCGGTCATCGGTGAAATCCAGAACGGCGTCTGGGTTGGTCAGGAACCTGCCTGGGATAGCCCGATCAATCGCGGCACCCATTGCGCCAAGGGCGCATCGGTGCGTGAACTTGTACATGGCGATCGCCGCCTGAAGTATCCGTTGAAACTGGAAAACGGCGAGTGGAAACGCGTCTCATGGGATGTCGCGATCAATGAGATCGGCGACAAGATGAACGCCATCCGCGAGAAGTCCGGCGCGGATTCGGTTTATATTCTTGGCTCTGCCAAATTCACCAATGAAGCCGCCTATCTCTTCCGCAAGTTCGCGGCCTTCTGGGGCACAAACTCGGTCGATCATCAGGCGCGCATATGCCATTCGACGACGGTTGCCGGCGTCGCCAACACCTGGGGCTATGGCGCACAGACCAACAGCTACAACGATATCCGCAACGCCAAGACGATCATATTCATGGGATCGAACGCAGCAGAAGCGCATCCGGTGTCGCTGCAACACATCCTCACTGGCAAGGAACAAAATCGCGCCAACGTGATCGTGTTCGACCCGCGCTTCACGCGCACTGCTGCCCATGCGACGGAATATGTGCGTTTCCGCGGCGGCACCGACATTGCAGTGATCTGGGGCCTTCTGCACCACATCTTCGCCAACGGCTGGGAGGACAAGGATTTCATATCCAAACGCGTTGCCGGCATGGATCAGATCCGCGCCGAAGTCGCCAAGTGGACGCCAGAAGAAACCGAGCGCGTCACCGGTATTCCCGGCGAACAGCTGAAGAAAGTCGCCGAGACTTTCGCCAAGCAACGCCCCTCCACCTTCATCTGGTGCATGGGCGGCACGCAGCACACAGTCGGCACCGCCAACGTCCGTGCTTATTGCAACCTGCTACTGGCAATCGGCAATGTCGGCGCATACGGCACCGGGGCCAACATCTTCCGCGGCCACACCAACGTGCAGGGCGCCACTGACCTGGGCCTCGATATCGGTACCTTGCCGCTCCTTTACGGCCTGGTCGAAGGCGCATGGCGTCATTGGGCGCGTGTCTGGGAAGTCGACTACGACTATCTGCAATCGCGCTTTGATGAAGTCCCTGCCAAGGCTGGCCGTCCGGCCCGCAATCGCAAACAGAGCATGGAAGCCGCCGGCATTCCCTCAACCCGCTGGTTTGACGCTGTCAATTACAATGCAGACGAAATCGATCAGCGCGACAGCGTCAAGGCGATGGTTGTCTTCGGTCATGGCGGCAACACCATTCCGCGCATGCCTGATATGGTGAAAGGCATCGAGAAGCTCGATCTTCTCGTCGTTGCGGACCCGCATCCCACAACGTTCGCTGCCATTTCCGGTCGCAAGAACGGCACTTATCTGCTGCCTATTTGTACCAGTTTCGAAATGGATGGTTCGCGCACAGCATCGAATCGTTCAATTCAATGGGGTGAGCAATTCGTCAAGCCAGCTTTCGAATCCAAGAATGATTACGAAGCGATCTATCTGCTTTCGAAAAAACTCGGCTTCGCCGAACAGATGTTCAAGAACATCAAGGTTGAGAATAATCATCCGCTCGCCGAAGACCTGCTGCGCGAAATCAATCGCGGCGGTTTCTCGACAGGTTATTCCGGCCAGTCCCCTGAACGCCTGAAGGAGCATATGGCCAATCAGGACAAGTTCGACATCGTCTCACTGCGCGCGGCAAAAGACGCCGGCAATTTCGGTGGCGATTATTACGGTCTGCCCTGGCCCTGCTGGGGCAAGCCGGAACTCAAGCATCCCGGCACACACACGCTCTACAACACCAATCTGCATGTAAAAGACGGCGGTGGCACGTTCCGCGCGCGCTTTGGCGTGGTTCAGGAAATCAAGAAACCCGATGGCTCGACCGACAAGGTGAACCTGCTGGCCGAAGGTTCCTATAGCCTTGGCTCCGAAATCACCGACGGCTATCCCGAATTTACTTACGGCGTGCTCAAGAAACTCGGCTGGGACAAGGATCTCACCGAAGCCGAACGTGCGCAGATCGAGAAGCAGGGCGGCAATGCCGCCGATGGTGTGGGCTGGGCTGTCGATCTGTCGGGCGGCATCATCCGTGTCACCATGGACCATGGTGTCATGGCCTATGGCAATGGCAAGGCGCGCGCCGTCGCTTATAATTTGCCCGATCCGGTACCGATCCATCGCGAGCCGTTGTATACGCCGCGGCCTGATCTCGTCGCGAAATATCCCGCGCAAGCCGATTACCGCCATTTCCGCATGGCCAACATTGGCCACACGATTCAGAAAACAGCGGTCGAAAAAGGTCTCGCCAAGCAATTCCCGATCATCCTGACCTCAGGACGTCTCGTAGAATATGAAGGCGGCGGCGAGGAAACCCGTTCCAATAAATGGCTCGCCGAATTGCAGCAGGACATGTTTGTCGAGATCAATACGGCGGACGCTGGCGAACGCGGCATCAAGGAAGGATCATGGGTCTGGGTATCAGGTCCCGAAGGCAATTCCAAAACCCGCGTGAAGGCGCTTGTTACAGATCGCGTCGGCAAGGGCGTGGCGTTTATGCCTTTCCACTTCGCGGGATGGTTCCAGGGCGTTGATCAACGCGGCAATTATCCCAAGGGCACGGACCCGATCGTGCTGGGCGAAAGCGTCAACACAATCACCACCTATGGCTACGATCCCGTGACTGGAATGCATGAAGGCAAGGTCACGCTCTGTCAGATCCGCGCGGCATAAGAAGGCTCATATCATGGCACGAATGAAATTCCTGTGTGACGCCGACCGCTGCATCGAATGCAATGCCTGCGTCACCGCCTGCAAGAACGAGAACGATGTTCCCTGGGGCATCAACCGCCGCCGCGTCGTTACCATCAATGACGGCAAGCCCGGCGAACGCTCGGTTTCCATGGCCTGCATGCATTGCACCGATGCGCCTTGCGCCGCCGTATGCCCGGTCAATTGCTTCTACACAACAGCGGATGCTGTTGTGCTGCACAACAAGGACACCTGCATCGGCTGCGGCTATTGCTTCTACGCATGCCCCTTCGGCGCGCCGCAATATCCCAAGGTTTCCAGCTTCGGCTCACGCGGCAAGATGGACAAATGCACCTATTGTGCGGGCGGCCCGGAAGCTGATCTCATACCAGTTCCCGCTGATCAGCATTGGTGGGCCCAATCTCGCAAGCCGATGGACATGATACGCCATGGCTGCTCGACGAGTTTGTTCCAAGCGTCGCAGCAATGGTCGAGGATGTCGTCGTAGGATTTGAAGACGCGGTTCGACAA
>CAMDKB010000304.1 GCA_945901195.1 Rhizobium sp. Q54 | reverse complement strand
ATGGGTAGTTAGAAGGAGTGGCGCTGTGACCTAGGGAAAACCAACTACGAAATCATCCCCGGCTCGGGAAAAACAATTTCGCCCCGCCTGTCCCATCATTTTGACTATGACGCCACGCAAAAATTCATGTTTTTAGAAGAGCCCTTTAGTGAAACCGTCAATGAAAAAGGATTGACCGTCGAAGTGATCACTCTTGGGACCGGAGTAATACGGGTTGTAACTCGAACGCCAACCGACCAGCCCGCCTGCGGCTAGCAAAGGCAATGTGAGTAAAGTCAGGAAGGGGCGGCGATTCATTCTGTGACAATTGGTGGCAATCCCGGTTGGGTCAAGAGAGAAAGGCTGTTAAAAGTTTTGACAACACAGCGGCCTGAAATTTGCGGGTCGCAGGCTCTGGGGTGGAAATTCTGATGGTGCAATCTCTGAAGGGCCGCATCGCCCTCGTAACCGGCGCTTCGCGCGGCATAGGACGCGGCATTGCACTGGAACTGGGACGCCGGGGCGCGAGCGTAATCGCTGTAGCGCGCGACGAAGCAAGCCTGTCACCGGTCTGCGCAGATATCAGCGAACTCGGCGGCCAGGCGTTTGCCTGCGCATGTGATCTATCAATGACAGATTCCATTGTTTCCTTGGGCCAACTGATCGCAAAAGATTGGGGCCATCTCGACATACTCGTATCAAATGCAGCCATGATGGGGCCGCGCACGACTCTCGATCAAATAACGGAAGCTGAATGGGAGGCAGTTTTTACAACGAACGTCACCGCGAACTGGCTGTTGATACGGGAACTCGGCCACCTCATGCTGAAGGCAGACACACCGCGCGCCGTGTTTCTGACCTCGGGCTCTGGCAGCAAACTTTCGCCCGGACGCGGCGTCTATGCGATTTCAAAATCGGCGCTGGATGCCGTTGTCCGCACATGGGCAGCAGAGGCAGAAGCGACCAAACTTCGTGTCATGCTTTGCAACCCCGGCCCGGCCCGCACAAGCATGCGGGCTTCGATCATGCCCGATGAAGACCCTTTGTCGCTCAGGACACCGGAGGAAATCGCTCCACAAATTGCACGCATGTGCATGCCCCAATGGCAGGAGAACGGGAAATTCTACGACGTTCCACGTGACAAGATTCTCGAATTTCGCGGACCCGCGTAGATTGAACCGACGCTGTCCACCACTGAATCCCGCACAAAAGGCAGTCAGTTATGAAGAAGACACTTTCAGCATTGTTGGCATTGAACGCCCTGTTCACCGCCTTTCCTGTCGAGGCGCAGACGCCGGAAGAATTCTACAAGGGCAAGACCATTGAGCTTTACGTCGGCACCTCGCCGGGCGGCGGCTATGATCTTTATGGTCGCCTGATCGCACGCAATATGGGCCAACATATGCCCGGCAAGCCATCGATGATCGTAAAGAACATGCCCGGCGCGGGGCACTTGAAAATGACCAACTGGGTCTTCAATGCAGCGCCGAGAAATGGGACGGTGCTCGCTGTCGCACCGCAGGCCATTGCAATTGAACAGGCCATGAAAAGCGAAGGCATCCAATATGACGCGCGCAAGTTCACCTGGATCGGGCGCGTCGCCCCGGTTGTCGAGGTTACCTACACCTGGCACACGTCAGCAACGAAAACACTTGAGGATGCCCGCAAGCGTGAAACAATAATGGGTGGCTCGGGCGCAACATCGCCGACCGTATTCTATCTGAAAGCGCTCAATCAGCTTGCCGGTACGAAATTCAACGTGATCCCTTCCTATCCCGGAAATGCGGAGACAATCCTTGCCATCCAGCGCGGTGAAGTGGAAGGCGGAAGCAAGGCCTGGGCGTCCATGAAAGTCGACAATGCCGACTGGTTGCGGGACAAGAAGGTCAATATCCTCGTGCAATATGCTGAAGCGCGCGCGCCAGATATGCCCGATGTTCCCTTGATGATGGAACTCGACCGCAACGAGAACGAGAAACTCGCCCTCAAACTTTTCGCGATGGGCAACGCCATGGGCCGCTCCATCATGGCGACACCCGAGATTCCCGTGGACCGCGTCGCGGCATTGCGTAAAGCATTCATGGATACAATGACTGATCCCGAGCTTGTCGCATTCACCAGAGACAAGCACATCGACTTTGGCCCCGCGCTCGATGGCGCAGACCTGGCAAGACTTGTCAGCGAGACGCTTGCCGTCTCGACGGAAGTTGTAGCGCTGGCCAAGGCCGCACGCGGTGAATAAGCGGTCCTAGCCGTTGGCTTTCATCCACGCATGCATGTCTTTCAGCGCGCCAAGAATATCAAACTGCGGCTCATATCCGAGGGTCTGCCTTGAGATTGTCGGATCACTGCTGCGGCGCATGTTCGGAAGCGACACGGCGCTTGCCTTCGGTGTCTCAATACGCACCTTTGCGCCAGGCACGATTTCACGCAATGCTTGCACAAACTCATCCGGTGAAGTCGGCTGCTTCATCGTGACGTTAAATACGGCTGTACCCAGATCCTTTGCGCGCAAAGCAAGGACTGTCCCACGGCCAGCGTCTTTCGAATAGACCCATTCCATCGTGCCTGCAGGCACAATCGCTTCTTCGCCGGCCATAACCTTGCGCAAGGCGTCGCGTACGACATTGGAGGGACCGCCACCGCCTGCGCCACTCCACGGGCCGAAGACCGCGCCATAACGCATGCCCGCAAATTGCACATTGCACCATTTCGAATAATTCAACCCGAGACTTTCGATCGCCTGTTTGGTCGCGGAATAAAATGTCGTCGGGCGCGGATAGGCTTCTTCGTTCATCGGCTCCGTCTGTCCGCCGCCGCCTGCCAGATAATGATTGAGAACATTGGAACTCGACACCACGACGCGCGGAACGCCACAGACGCGCGCAGCTTCTAGCACGTTCACAGTGCCCATGATGTTGAGATTGATGGCCGAATAGGGGTCCGTCTGCGCGCCCAGAGTGAGCATGGGATTGGCGGCGGTATGAACGATGCCCGTTATGCCATGATCCCTGATCGCCTTGACAACAGACAATGGACGAAGAATATCGCCTGATATCATTGTAACTTTGTCCAAAGAAACAATTTCACCAATGGATTTCGTCTGCGCTGCAGAATCCATGAGCACGGGCTTCTTTCCCTCCTCGACCAGAATACGCGCCACTTGCGAGCCCACAAGGCCCGCGCCGATCACCAAAGTAGTCATGATTTTTCCTCCTGGTTTTTTATAGTATTACATTTCCATTGCGCTTTCGGCGAACACTTCCTCTAGTTTCATCAGCCGTGGCGTCAAGCCTTGCTCAAGA
This sequence comes from Rhizobium sp. Q54, assembly GCA_945901195.1. Lineage (GTDB taxonomy): Bacteria > Pseudomonadota > Alphaproteobacteria > Rhizobiales > Beijerinckiaceae > Terripilifer. The sequence continues at coordinate 2,438 of CAMDKB010000304.1, read as the reverse complement.
GAATACTGCGCGGCAGTTTCGAGTACCAGACGGTTCTCCGGAATACCGTGATAGACGATCTGTGTTTTCAATGCGTCGCGTGCAGATGGCGGCAGCAGGCCAGAATCAATGTGATATTCCACATGCTGCTGCCGCTCCGCCTCGCAAATGGAATTGGCGTCATTGAAGGCCTTGATGAGATTGATGACCAACCAGGGATGCTTTTCCGCCAGTTCCCTTTTGATCACCATTCCATGATTGATCGGGAAGATATTTGTCTTCGCATAATAGCGCGCACCTTCAGCCGCGGTGTCGGGAAACAACGTCTTTATATCCGGATGACTGACCAGACTGACGCGCGAACGATTTACCATATTGACGTGACCACGATAATGAATGGCCGCATCGAGTTCTCCTGACAGCATCATCGACGCCACACTCTTGCTCTCGGGAATTTGGTTCACGGTCACGCCTGCAGGCGGCTTGAAGCCCGTGGCGCCGCCGTGGCTCTTTTCTGGCGTGCGCTCCATGAAGAATTCCATGTCCTGAGAGCGGACCCCCCATTCATGTTCCAGCGCACCGCGCGTCCACAACGCGCCGGTCTGCTGATATTCCGTCACCCCAACGCGCTTGCCTTTCATATCCTCCGGGCGTTCGATTCCTGACCCTTTCCGAAAGAGAATATGCGAATGGAAAAATCGTCGCGTCGTAAAGATCGGCAGACCAACAAAGCGATCATCGCCCCTCGCCTTCGCAATCATCAGTGAAGAAAAGGACATCTCGGCAACATCGAAGTCGCCATAATGCAATTGCCGCCAGAAAATGTCGCCCGGGTTACCCGCGCTGGGCACTAGTTCAATCCCCTCAGCCTGCACGCGGCCATCAAGAACAGGTCGTGTACGAGGGTTTTCAGCGAAAGCTATGCTGATTTCTTTTTTGGTTCTCATTGAAATCGTCCAGTTATCGTCCGGTCTGTTTTGTTACAAATCTGTCATATTCGGCGACGCGCAGGAATTTATTACTGCAATCTTAGCCGTTTCCAAGCAGAGAAATAGGCAACTATCGATTTTCCTTGACGGAATGCTGTGCAATGCACGAATTTAAACCCCAAATGTCACAGAGGCGTACCTTGAGTTTTCCAGAAATTGAAGCACTTCCAGGTCTGCAGCCTGCAGTTCTGACGCCAGGCGTCGAAGAATCTGTCCCAATTGTTCCGGCTCAGGAATGCGAGATAAAACTGGAAGGCCCTCAGGAAGCGCTTGAACTCGCATTCGCGTCCTTGATGACAGAGGGTGAAAACATCTCACCGGCGCGGAACCTGTCATCAGTCTATTTCGATACGCCAGGCGGCGCACTATGGGCACAAGCCATTGTGTTGCGTGTACGCAAATCACAGGGCCGCTACGTTCAAACGTTAAAATGGTCCGATACCCCCAGCAGATCTGCCGATACGAGAAACGAGCTGGAGGTGAAATGCGCTGCCGAAGATCCGGATATCGGCCTTTTTGGTCCGGAATTGGCAGGGGAATTGCGAACGATTACAGCCGGCGCCCCACTGATAGCGCGCTTCACCACACAAATCCGCCGCCGGACGATCGACATCTCCAAAGGTTCGTCGAAAATCGAGGTGGCCCTCGATATTGGCAACATTCTCGATGGGAAAAACAAAGTGCCCGTGCGCGAAATAGAGCTGGAACTCAAGGAAGGCGAAGCCGCCAATCTCTATGCCTTCGCCGAACAACTTTCGGCTGCCTATAATCTCCGGCTGGGTCTCCTCACAAAATCCCAACGCGGGTACATTCTTGCAGCCGGCGATAAGGTGACTGTGCGCCGGGCCCAAAGCCCGCCGTTGAAACGAACCATGCGGCTGGACGATCTCATCGGAGCAAGCCTGACCGAATGCCTTGATCATTTTGTCCTGAATTGGCCGGTGCTACTTCAATCAGACAATGTGGACGCGATTCATCAGATGAGAGTGGGAATCCGCCGGATGCGTTCCGTTCTCAAGATCTTTCACAAGGCTATTCCGCACCCGAAGTTCCTCGCGTTCCGGTCGGACGGAAAGGACATCGCTTCAGCGCTTGGTGATGCTCGCGATACCGACGTGTTCATCACAATGCTGGACAATGGGCCTTTCAAATATTGCGCTCAAGACGAAAGCGTACATGCTTTTGTTCAGGCCGTGCAAGAACGGCGCGAAGAAGGCTATGGACGGGCCCACGCCATGCTGGCCGCACCTCAAACGACCCGTTTCGTCCTGGATTTGCGGACCTTTATTGCCCGCCGTGGCTGGCAAGAAGACCTCGGCGCGCAACATCTCATTGCGCTGGGCGAACCCGCTTTCCAATTTGCCGCGCACGCGCTTCACAAGCTTGATCGCAAAGCCAAAAAGTCCGGGCAAACCTTAGAAGCGATGCGCGACGAAGAACGTCATGAACTGCGGATCATTTTAAAGAACA
>CAMDKB010000303.1 GCA_945901195.1 Rhizobium sp. Q54 | reverse complement strand
GGGGCCGCAGTCATGGCAAAACTCGTCCATTGGCCCGCAAAAGCCGCCAAGAGCCACCGAAAACATTATTGACGGCGGCGGCCAAATATTGGCGAATGACTCCTGTCGCGACGGCAATATGAGGATGACATGCTTTACCGCAAGGCGGACGCCAAAGCCTATGCCCAGGAGAAGATGCGCGGCATCTGGGCTGCAGCCCTGACGCCTTTTGCCGCGGATACCCTGGCGATCGACGAAAAGGCCTTGCGCGCGAACCTGCGCCACTGGATCGACGATCTCGGCATCGACGGCTTTTTCATCGCGGGCAAGCAGGGCGAGTTTTTCTCCCTCTCGATTGCTGAACGCAAGCGCCTGATGGAAATTGCCATAGATGAAGCCGGCACAAAGGCCGGCACGATCATGTCGTGCTCGGATCAGAACATGGATGTCGTCATCGAGCTGGCCAAACTTGCTCAAGCCATTGGCGCGCCCTATATCGTCGTGCATGCGCCGGTGCTCCATTTTCTGCGGGCGCAAGACGAGACGCTCTATGAATATTACAAATATATTTGCGAGCGCGTCGATATCGGCATCGCCATGTGGAGCCATCCGGATTCAGGCTACCTCATGAGCCCGGAACTGTGCGCGCGCATCGCCGAACTGCCCAACATCGTTGCGATCAAATACAGCGTGCCCCGCGAGATGTACGCCAGGCTCACCGAGTTGACGCGCGGCAAGCTTATTGTCTCTACCGCTTCGGAAGAGGAATGGTTCGACAACATCGTGGACCTCGGCTGGCAGCTGTATCTGTGTTCATCGCCGCCCTATCTGCTGCAGACCAAACATGATCGCCGCATGCGCGATTACACCGATCTGGCTTTCGCCGGAGAAGTGGCCGCAGCGCGCAAGATCAGGGATAGTCTCGATCCCGTTCGCCACGCGATCAAATCCACAGCGCCGAAGGAAAAGCCACCTGCTCACGGCAAGTTCTGGCAGGAGCTGCTGGGGCAAAATGGCGGTCCGGTGCGCCGGCCGATGCTGAATTTGAGTGATGCAGAGAAAGCGGCGACACGGGCGGCTTTTGCCGCATGCGGGTTGGGCACGGCGACGGCGGAGGCGGCGGAGTAATGGTGCTTTGTTCAAAATTGTCTGCAACGGTGCAACGCGACCCCTTCGCCCCAGGTGGGCGAAGGTGGTGCGCCGAAGGCGTGACAGATGCGGGGGAGCGCGAAGCGCACAAGATATTGCGACGGATACGGACCATAGGGGTCCGGGTACTTCAACGCACGTCTGTAAATGGCGATAGAATAGCGCTTCGCGCTCCCCCCGCATCCCCCCTTGCTGCGCAAGGGGACCTTCGCCCGCCAGGGGCGAAGGGGACTCGCGGCGCGCTTGTGGTCAAACTTCATGCTGTATTTGCTGCGCTCATTTTGAGCGCATCAGCCTCTCCCGCCCATGCGCAAGACTGGCCGCAACAGCCGGTCAAAGTCGTCGTGTCAGCCGCTGCCGGCGGCCCCATTGATGTTTTTGCACGCATCGTCGGCGAGAGGATCGCCCAGATCATCGGGCAGGGCGTTGTGATCGAGAATGTGCCGGGTGCGGGCGGCGGTACGGGCGGGCAGCGTGTCGCGCGATCAGCGCCCGACGGCTACACCGCGCTGCTCGGCACCAGCGCCACCCATACGTTCTCACAGGTGCTCTACAAGCAGCCTCTTTACGACGCGAAAGCCGAGTTCACGCCCGTCGCGCTGCTCGCGGAAATTCCGCTGGTGCTGATTGTCCGCAAGGACCTGCCCGTGACGACACTGGCTGAATTTGCAGCTTATGCGAAGGCCAATGCAGACAAGATGAACTACGGTTCGGCCGGCGCCGGCTCTTCGACGCATCTGGGCTGTGCGCTTCTGACCAGCGCCCTCGGCGCCAATGTAACGCACGTGCCCTATCGCGGCACCGGCCCGGCGATGCAGGACCTGCAGAGCGGGCGCATCGATTTCCTCTGCGAAATCGTCGTTACTGCCTTGCAGCAGATCGAAGGCGGTACGGTGAAAGCCATCGTCACCATGGCCGCGGAGCGTTCGCCCGTCTTGCCGAACACGCCCTCGACTCCCGAGGCAGGTTATCCTTCCGTGCAGGCCTATAGTTTCACCGCGCTCTTCCTGCCCAAGGGTGTCGCGCCCGCCATTGCGAAAAAACTCAACGCTGCGGCCATTGCAGCGATGGACACGCCAGCCGTGCGTGCGAAACTGGAGCAACTCGGCGCTACCATCGCCAGGCCCGAACGGCGGATTCCGCAATATCTGGAAAAGTACGTGACCGACGAGATCGCCAAATGGGAGCGGATCGTCAAGGCGAGCGGCATCCCGCTGCAATGACCCGGGAAGGAAACAGGACAAGGCCATGCAAACAGGCAGACTGAAAGCGTTCAATTTCAACAAGTGGATCGACGAGAACAAGCATCTTCTGAAGCCGCCTGTGAGCAACAAGGTTGTGTTCGAAGATGCCGATACGATTGTCCAGGTTGTCGGCGGGCCCAACCGGCGCACTGACTATCACGACGATCCCGTCGAGGAGTTCTTCTACCAGTTGCGCGGCGACATGGTGCTGAAGATCGTCGAGGGCGGCAAATTCTACGACGTGCCCATTCGCGAGGGCGAAGTATTCTTGCTGCCAGCCCACACGCCCCATTCCCCGCAGCGCCCGCAGGAAGGTTCCGTCGGTCTTGTGGTAGAGCCGCGCCGGCCGCGAGGTGCGCTCGATGGCTTCAACTGGTATTGCATGAACTGCGGCAATCGTGTTCATCGTGTTGAATTGGCGCTCACCAACATCGTGCGCGATCTGCCGCCGCTGTTCGAGGCGTTTTATGCTGACGAAAATCTGCGTAAATGCCATAGCTGCGGCACGGTTCATCCGGGCAAGGCAACGCCGGACGACTGGGCGAATATCTGAATTATACTGCTGACGACAGGCACAAGGGGTAGGGTATGATCATAAGGAAAATGTCTATCGCGTTGGCTCTGACAGGCGCGATTGCAGCGCCCGCACTGGCGCAGGACCTGAAAATCGGGTTCGTGACCACATTGTCGGGCCCGGCCGGTTACTTCGGCCAGGATGCGCGCGACGCCTTCAACCTCGCCATCGAACATGGCGGCGGCACATTGGGTGGCGCGAAAATCAATCTGCTCGTCGAGGACGATGCGGTGAAGCCCGGCCAGGGCAAGCAAATCGCAGACCGCTTCCTCAAGGGCGAAGGCGTGAAGCTGTTTACCGGCATCATTTTCTCCAATGTCGCGGCGGCAATCGTGCCCGATATTCTGGAAGGCGGTGGCACTTATGTGAGCCTCAATGCAGCGCCCTCCGAGCTTGCAGGCAAGGAATGCAACAAGAATTATTTCGTGATGTCGTGGCAGAACGATTCCCTGCATGAAAGCGCCGGCGCAAACGCAACGCGCCTCGGCTTCAAGAAGGCCTATCTGGTTGCGCCGAACTATCAGGCCGGCAAGGATGCGATTGCGGGTTTCAAACGTTTCTTCAAGGGTGAGATCGTCGGCGAAGTCTATACGGTGCTGAACGCTACTGATTATGCGGCGGAAATCGCTCGCGTTCGCGCGTCCGATGCCGACATGGTCTTCCACTTCCTGCCGGGTGGCGCGGGCATTGCCTTCGCACGCCAATATGCGGCGGCTGGTCTGAAACTGCCGCAAGTCGTGTCCGGCGCTTCGGCTGATTCCGTGATCGTCAAGGCGGTCGGTGAACCGCTGCTCGGCACCGCGGTCAGCGCGCAATGGAGTTCCGATCTCGACAATCCCGTGAACAAGAAGTTCGTGGAAGACTTCCAGAAAAAGTATGGCCGCATGCCCTCCCAATGGGCGGCGCAATCCTATGACACGGCGCTCGGCATTGCCTCGGCGCTGAAGGCGAATGGCGGCAAGTTCGAGACGAACGCTTTTCGTGCAGCACTCGCCAAGGCCGATTTCCAGCTCACACGCGGTCCGTTCAAATTTGGCCCGAACCAGCATCCGGTTCAGGACTGGTATGCTATGAAGGTCGTGAAATCTGACGCCGGAGATTTTGTTCTGAAACTCGATCAGAAGATCCTGAGCAATCACACCGACGTTTACGGTAAAGACTGCAAGATGTAAGTTTTCTCAACTCACCCCGGATCAAATCGCGGTCCGGGGTGAGTGTCAGTCAGTCATACTGAAACAAATCTCAAGTTAAAACAGATCATCCAACTGAAACTGACCATGGGCTCGATTGAGCCAAATTCGATCTTTTCGCTTGCCTTCGTTGGGACCGGGACGACAAGCCTTTAGCCGCGGAAACCAGGTACTCTTGTCTCTCCTCATTGAACAGATTTTGAACGGTGTGCAGCTGGGCGTCGCCCTGTTTCTGCTGGCGGCAGGTCTGACGCTGATTTTCGGCATCATGGGCGTCATCAATCTGGCGCATGGTTCGCTTTATATGATCGGCGCTTTTGCGATGGCGTGGGCAAGCGCGCGCACAGGCTCTTTCTGGCTTGGCGTACCCTTTGGGCTTGCTGCTGCTGCGCTCACCGGCGTGCTCATGGAAGTGCTGATTGTTCGTAGACTCTATGCGCGCGATCATCTGGATCAGGTGCTGGTCACTTATGGTCTGATCCTGTTCTTCAACCAGATGGCGACGATAATATTTGGCCGCCAGCCCTTGTTCCTTGCGCCACCGGCTGAATTGTCCGGCTTCGTCACGGTGCTGCCCGGCATGCAATATCCCGTCTATCGCCTTGTCATCATCCTTGCCGGATTGTTTGTGGCGATCGGGCTCTATCTGCTGATTGCCAGGACGCGCATCGGCATGCTCGTGCGCGCGGGTGCGACACATCGCGAAATGGTGCGTGCGCTCGGGGTCGATATCAAACTGCTCTATACTTTTGTTTTCGCACTTGGCGCTTTGCTCGCAGGCTTTGCCGGCATTATGGCAGGACCGCTCTACGGTGTGACGGCAGGCATGGGCGAGCAGATCTTGATCCTGACCTTTGTCGTTGTTGTCATCGGCGGCGTTGGCTCCATACGCGGCGCGTTTTACGGCGCCTTGCTCGTTGGAATCGTAGATACGATGTTGCGCGCCTTCATGCCGGGTCTGTTGCGTCATTTCATGGCGGGGCAGGAGGCCGATGCGATGGGCGGCGGGATTGGTTCGATGGGTGTCTATCTGTTGATGGCGCTGGTTTTGGCAATCAAGCCAAAAGGATTGTTCCCGGCTCATGGTTGACGTCCCATACATCGCCCGCGCCGGGAGCCGCAGCCGCAACCTGCTGCTGCTTGTGTTGATGGCTTTCCTGCTCGCGCTGCCCTTCGCAGCGCAGACGTTCGGCTATGGCGCGCTGACCAGTTTTGCCACCCGCATCGTCATTACTGCAATCGCAGCGGCTAGCCTCAATCTCATCCTCGGCTATGGCGGCATGATCAGCTTCGGCCATGCCGCATTTTATGGCGTGGGCGGATATGTCGTGGGAATTCTCTACGCCCATGCACGCTCCGGCGAAGCGATCTGGGGCTTCATTCCCGGCGCATCCGATCTGGCGATTACATTGCCGCTGGCATTGATTGTCTGTGGCTTGCTGGCCCTTTTGCTGGGCGCCATTTCGCTGCGCACATCGGGCGTGCAATTCATCATGATCACGCTCGCGTTTGCGCAGATGATCTATTTTCTTTTCGTATCGTTGAAAGCCTATGGCGGCGATGATGGATTGTCCGTGCGAAGGCGCAACGAATTCT
>CAMDKB010000302.1 GCA_945901195.1 Rhizobium sp. Q54 | reverse complement strand
AGGCTGGCTGTTGGCGAAGTCTGGATGTACGCGGACAGCGCTGGTGAGCCAGTCGCCCACGCCGTGGCGACCTATTCGCTGCCGCCGCGCTGAAACTCGACGGCAACAAACCAGCCTATTGTCATCCACGCGCTTTGCTGGTGTGCCTGCCTCGGGTATCGCGCGAAAAAGTGGTCCCGGTTTTTCGCAAAAGCGATGCACTATATCTATAAAATCGATCAGCTTTTGTGCTGTAAATCGGAATCAGTTTACAGCACGCTGATCTGGCAGGCAGTCGGCTGATTCGGACCTGCATACAGCGGGCAGGGGCTTTATGGCGTCTTTTCCTTACAAGAGTGCTCATTTCATTGGAATCGGCGGCGTCGGTATGAGCGCCACCGCCAAACTGCTGCGCGATTCCGGCGTAGCCGTCACGGGCTCCGATCAAGCCGTCTATCCGCCGATTTCAGATGTTTTGCGCGACGAAGGGCTGGTGTGCCACACGCCCTATGATCCCCAAAATATTCCTGGCGGCGTCGAATGTGTTGTCATCGGCAAGAACGCCAATCTCGTGCCGGAAACAAATGCCGAAGTCGCAGCTGCCTTCGCACGGGGTTGCGCAATCCTGTCTTTTGCCGATGTCCTTGGTCTGCTGTCCCGTGACAAAACTCCTGTCGTGATTGCAGGCTCATTTGGCAAGACGACCAGCGTCTCTCTGATCGCCCACTGTCTGAGCGAAGCGGAGCTCGATCCCTCCTGGATGATTGGCGCAGTGCCGCTGTCACCCCCTGGCGCTGCGCATGTGGGGCAGGGCGAATATTACCTGCTGGAAGGCGATGAATATCCATCGTCGAATACGGACAACCGGTCCAAGTTTCTGCACTATCACCCGGCGCATCTCATTTTGACGCCGTTGGCGCATGATCATGTGAATGTGTTTCCGACCATTGAATCCTATCTTGCGCCGTTCCATCAGCTTGTGGAAATAGTGCCGGACGACGGCGCTATTTTCGCCTCCACAGGGGGCGAGTTGAGCACGCAATTCCTGAATGCAATTACCCGTCCCATAGTCACTTACGGCATTTCCTCCGGCGAATGGCAGGTGCGTGATATCGTCTGGGGAGAGCGCACGCGCTTCACCATCACCCGTAGAGGCGAGGATGTGATTCGCGTCGAGACAGTCCAACTCGGCCTGCATAATATCGAGAACATGCTGGGCATCGGCGCTTTTGTGTTGTCGCGAAACATCGTCGGCGCCGAAAAATTTGCAAGCGCGATGGCCTCGTTCAAGGGCATCAAACGGCGTCTTGATCGCAAGTCCAGCAAGACACGTATTCCCATCTTTGAAGGCTTTGGTTCTTCATACGACAAGGCGCGCAGCGCCATCGCAGCGATGAAGCAACATTTCGGCGACCGCCGGCTGATCGTCGTTTTCGAACCGCATACATTCTCATGGCGCAACCGCTCGACCATGCACTGGTACGATGATGTCTTTGAAGGCGCCGCGAAAACCTTTGTCTGGCATCCGGCCGAGCAGGGGGCCACGACACACGAGCAGGTGACGCAGGCCGATATCGTCGCGCGCATCAGGGCAGCTGGCTACGACGTGACGGCGCTTTCAGAGCCGCAGGCGGCGCTGGAGGCGATTGGCGCTGCGCTGGGGGATGAGGTCGCCGTGTTATTCCTGACATCGGGGAATTTGGGCGGGCTCATAGCGAGCGTACCTGAGCTGGCGGAGACAATGTGGCCCGTCTGACCGGGGCCGTGGGTCTGAACACCCCCGTTTCGATGCGAAACAACAGGAATTGCCCATAATTTCAGCGGATGTGCCTCTGGCAGTTCGGCAAAAATTGACTATCTCTGTGTTAGCGAGATTGGGCGCAAGGGGCTCATCGATTCGAGGCAAACTATGCAAGTTCTATCATTTTCCGACTTCGCACGGCGACGTGGCGCAATGGGCCGGGCGGATAGTCCGGTTGAAGCCAGATCCGCTCCTCCGGTAGTTGATCGCTGGGCCATGCTCCATTCACCCTCGGCGCTCCCCGAGTCCGATCCGTTCACTGACCGGGCAGCCGTAGAAGCTGATTTCTGGAGTGACCTGCAATTCCGTATCGCCTATCCGACCCATCGGATGCGCCATCACTGACGCGCAATAACGCAGCGTGTTTCAGGGCTCGAGCCTGCGAAGGTTTGCAGCCCTGCTTGTTTTTGTCTGAATATTTAACTTCGTCCCCAAAGATATTGCGATAACCGAAACCACCTCGGCGTCCCCGATTGGCAAAGTCTTGATGCAAGGCCCATCACCGCAGGTAAGTTTAAGTGCAGCAGCCTCTCGCTTTTTTTGCAGGCAAAAAGGCCAGTGAACCCGCACAAATTCGCAGCAATATGCCTGTCTATTAGGCGACAGATTGAAGCTGTGTTTCAGGAACGCGCTATTTTACACACGTTTGTTGTTGGGGCCATGCGCGGTCGCCGCCGGCGCAAACTTGGCACATCCGTTGCTTTATGAGGGTCGAGCAGTTGCACCGAACGCAGCTGCGCCACATCACAAGTCAACCATCGATCGAATTTCGACGGGTAAAGCAACGGAGAACCATTAAATGGCCAAGTATAAACTTGAGTACATATGGCTGGATGGCTACAAGCCGGTTCCCAATCTTCGCGGCAAGACCCAGATCAAGGATTACGACAGTTTCCCGACGCTGGATCAACTGCCTCTCTGGGGCTTTGATGGCAGTTCGACGCAGCAGGCCGAAGGTCGTAGCTCCGATTGCGTCTTGAAACCCGTCGCAATCTATCCCGACAGCGCCCGCCTGAATGGCGCGCTGGTCATGTGCGAAGTCATGATGCCGGACGGAGTGACGCCGCACGCATCCAATGGTCGCGCGTCGATCCTCGACGATTCCGGCGCCTGGTTCGGTTTCGAACAGGAATATTTCTTCTACAGGGACGGGCGCCCGCTCGGCTTCCCGGAAAACGGCTATCCCGCGCCGCAGGGCCCCTATTACACCGGTGTCGGCTATTCCAATGTCGGTGAAATGGCGCGGCAGATCGTCGAGGAGCATCTCAATCTCTGTCTCGATGCCGGGATCAATCATGAGGGCATCAATGCCGAAGTCGCCAAAGGCCAATGGGAGTTCCAGATTTTCGGCAAGGGCTCAAAAAAGGCCGCCGACGAAATGTGGATCGCCCGCTACCTGCTTCAGCGGCTGACCGAAAAATACGGCGTCGATATCGAATACCATTGCAAGCCTCTCGGCGCGACCGATTGGAACGGCTCTGGTATGCACGCCAACTTCTCGACAACGATGTTGCGTGAAACAGGTGGCAAGGAATATTTCGAGGCGCTGATGAAGGCCTTTGAAGCCGCCAGGGAAGACCACATCGCCGTTTACGGGCCCGACAATCATTTGCGCCTGACCGGCCACCATGAAACCCAGTCGATCCATACATTCAGCTGGGGTGTGGCAGATCGAGGCGCGTCAATCCGGGTCCCGCACAGCTTCATCAAGAACGGTTACAAGGGCTATCTTGAGGACCGCCGTCCAAATTCCCAAGGGGACCCCTACCAGATCGCTTCGCAGATATTGAAGACGATCGCCACAGTTTCCACCGCGAAGGCCGCTGCTGCGGCTTGAAGCTGATCGCGACTTTCAAAGCTCTGCGGGCGACGTCCGCAGAGGTTTTTTTCTAAACCCCGCAACATTACCCGCGCAATCTGGGTATCAGCCCGAGCGCATTTTCGCGTTCGATAAGTTTCAACTCCGCGGCGGGCAGGTTGCATTCTGCCAGATCATGCAGCCCGTGCTCTGCCTTTACGAACGGCGCGTCGGACCCGTAAAGAATATGGCTGGCAGGCGCCAACCGGCGCAGCGGAAGGACGGCGCTGGGCGAAGAGGCCCCGGCAATGTCGTAATACGGCTTTTGCAATTCCGCGCGCACGCCGTTGGGAAGAGCCTCCTTGTACTGCGGGCGCTGAAGCGAATGCTCGAGCCGTCCCACCAGCATCGGGATCGTGCCCCCCGCGTGTGAAAAAACCCACCTGATATCGTTGAGACGGTTCAGCGTGCCGCTGACCAGCAAGCTGGTGATGAGCCGTGTCGTCTCGAAGGCGAACTCGATTGTTTGCGGCATGACGCCAGGCAGTATACCGCCGCCATAGCCAGGCACTGTGGGATGAAAATAACAGATAGCCTTGCGGCGGTTGAGTTCCTCGAATACGGGCGCGAAATCCGGATTGCCCGGATATTTCCCGTTGTAATTCGATAACATGCCAACGCCATCAGCCTTCAAAACATCGAAGGCATATTCGATTTCCTTGAGTGCGCCGTCGATATCGGGCGTCGGGATAACAGCGAAAAGGCCAAAGCGTTTGGGCTGGGCAGCCACCTGTTCGGCGGCATAGTCGTTCCATTGGCGCGAAAGGCGACGCGCTTGCGAACCATCGCCAAACCAGACGCCGGGCGTCGAAATGGAGGCAATGCACGCGTCAATGCCATTGGCGTCCATGACATCGATAGCGGTTTGCGGGCTCCAGTTGAGCAATTGATTGACAGAGAGCGAATGGGCCATCTTGAGTCGCGCGTGTTCTTCTTCCATATGTTTGGGCGGCAGGAAGTGATGATGTATGTCGATGCGCCCGGCCATTGCTTACTCCCCAGTCGATTCTTGTTTATGTACTGGCCCGAGTTTGGCACATAGGCGATGGCCAATAAAGCCCGGCATTGCATTGAAGGACTGAACATGAGCGGAAGCCCGGCCGGCAATAACGACAGACTCGACGCGCTGGAAATGCGCGTCGCCCATCAGGACCAGATGATTGCGGAACTCAATGAGGTCATTACAGGCCAATGGCGCAAGATCGACGCCCTCGAACGACACATTGGAAATCTGCGTGAGGAATTCCAGAATCTAGCGCTGCCCCGCACAACCCCCGAACCGCCGCCACCTCACTATTAGAGCAGGGAGTCATCCCGAAAAATCGCACTGCGATTTAACCGGGAACGCGCGTAGCATGTCGCAACAACATAACGATCCCGGATCGCCACCGGCGTCCGGTATGACAAAACTTCCAAATCAGTAAGCGTTTTTCGTGTCCAGCAGCGAAAGCGGCGTCTTGATGAGGATATAGATATCGAGCCACAGCGACCAGTTGTCGATGTAGTGGAGATCGTGCTGCACGCGCTGTTCGAGTTTCTCCAATGTATCGGTTTCCCCGCGCCAGCCATGGATCTGCGCCCAGCCGGTAATGCCAGGCTTGACACGGTGGCGCGCAAAATATCCTTCAACGGCTGCGTCATAAGTCTGTCCGCCTGCTTTTGCCTGCATGGCGTGTGGACGCGGACCAACCAGCGAAAGTTCGCCTCGCAGGACGTTTATGAGTTGTGGCAATTCGTCGATGGACGTCTTGCGCAGAATGCGGCCAATGCGAGTTACGCGCGGGTCGTTCTTGGTCACAAGTTTGGCGGCTTTGACATCGCTCTGGTCAGCATACATGGAGCGGAATTTGTAAACCTGAATTGGCTCGTTGTTGAATCCGTGCCGTGTCTGGCGGAAAAACACCGGGCCAGTTGAATCGCGTTTGATCAAGAGGGCGATGATCGCAAACACAGGCGACAGCAACACCAGCGCAACAGCCGCTATCACGCGATCCTCAATCGCCTTCATGGCTATGTGTCACATCCCGGTAGGTGATATGGCTGTTTTCTGAACAACTCCGGCTTCAGGCTATGCCAGTCCTTCATGGCCTGCAAGGGTGTCT
>CAMDKB010000301.1 GCA_945901195.1 Rhizobium sp. Q54 | reverse complement strand
TCGGAGGGCCACCGCCACAACCGACCATGCCGGCCATCAGGCAAGCCATCCTCGACCTCTTCACTCGGCCGCCACCCAGGCGCTGTCCACATTGTGAGAAACTCCTCGCCGAACCCGTCGAGCACAATCTGCCAAAGTAGTGCTAGAGCTGCTGTTCCTTTGTGATGGCCTCTTTCAAGGACCCGACGATCAGCATCTCCACCGGCCCGGCTGGAACCCGATGAGGCAGCGACGCAATACGATCTTGCGAAGGCATGGCAGAAAACGATAGCGAATAGCTGACGCCATTTTTCACGGGTTGCCAAGCCAGAGGCTCCCCTCTATCGTCGCTCAGGGTCGAAACGCTTTGCTCTTGACGGGTCTATGCTCTTTGATCCATCATTGAGATGATGCTGGTTCGTTGCACACCAAGGTGAAATTGATCCACCTCCCGATACGGCTCAACTGTTTTTCCGCAAAATCTTCGAACCGGCATAGTCAACTCGAATCCGAACTTCGGCAGTAGAAGGAGGCGGCGATGGCGATGTTTCACGAGGGCAATCTGGAACTTCAACAGATGTTCGGCAGCGGCGCGCTTGCCAGCAAGCTTGAAGAACTGTCGCGAACTGCGTTTTCCGAAGACGACAAAGTTTTTATCGCCGGCGCGGGTTTCTTCTTTTTGGCGACTGCGGATGCGCAGGGGCGACCGGATTGTTCGTTCAAGGGCGGTCCGCCTGGCTTTGTGCGCGTGACCGGGTCCAATACGCTCGAATTTCCCGATTACGACGGCAACGGCATGTTCAAGTCGCTCGGCAATTTAAAAGCCAATGCGCATGTGGGCCTGCTTTTTATTGCGTTGGGCGAAACGCCGCGCCGGTTGCGCGTCAATGGCCGGGCGCAACTCGTCACCGACACTGCGGCGATGGCGGATTTTCCCGGCGCCCAAATGCTGGTGCGTTTGACCGCCGATATCATCTTTCCCAATTGCCCGCGCTACATTCCGGACCTTGCGAGTGGCACGCCGTCGATATACTTGCCGCATGAAGATCAGCGCGCCGTCGAACCAGCGTGAAAATCCTTCGACATATTCAAAGATGTCGTGCCCAAACGCGGGCGCTGAATCGCCGCGCGGCGACGTTGGCATGTGGCGTGAAGCGGCTGCCGCCGCTTGGAGACATACCGAGGGCGGCTGCAGCACGTTTAATGAATCGCAAGCTCACAACGCCGTCATGGATATTATTCAGGATTATCGCTCGGCGGAAACCCGTGCCGGTCGGCGCGGCGGTCGCCGCTGAAGGAATGGGAGGCGGGGCGCGACCGCTCGGGGAGCATGGTCGCGTTCCACTCTGCGTGCAGGCCCTTCAGTTGGGCAAATTTATCGGGATAGCGTTCCTTCAGGTTCGCCCGCTCGCGCTGGTCTATCGCAACATCGAACAAAAACTCGTTTCCGCCGATGCTGAGATATTTCCAGTTCCCCCGCAGAACTGCAGCCTGACTTCCGGCCTTGTATCGCCAGAACAATGTGCGCTCCGAAGTTGCGGCCTCACCGGCCAATGAGGGCAGGAGGTCCACGCCATCGAGTGGATAGTCGGGATGCGGCTTCAAGCCTGCCGCTGCCAGCAATGTTGGCATCCAATCCATGGACATGCCGGGATGCGCATAGTCACGCCCCGCTGGCAGCCGCGCCGGCCATCGTACTATGGTGGGAATACGAAGACCGCCTTCCAGCAACTCTCCCTTCTCGCCTGCAAAAGGCCACATGTCGGAAAAGCGTTCACCTCCGTTGTCGCTGGTGAATACGACAATGGTGTTGTCGGAGAGCCCGTGCGCATCCAGTGTTTGCATCACGCGGCCGACATTTTCGTCGAGTGCCTGGACCATGTTGGCGTATACTTTCAGCGAGCCCCCGTCGTGATGGCGCAGCGTTTTGATCCGCTTGCTCTCGGCCTCATCTCCGGGCCCCTCCCAAGGCCAGTGTGGCGCATTGAAATGCAGGCTCAGAAAGAATGGCTTGCCGTCATCCTTCGAGCGCTCAATGAACTCCACCGCACGATCACCGAAGAGATTCGTCTTGTAGCCATGCGCCTCAATCTGCATCTCGTTCTCGAAAATCGCACTTGGGCCTGCGTGGCGAAAATAATCTGCCGATCCGTGCAACATGCCGTAAAAATATTCATAGCCGCTCTTGCGCGGTCCAAACTCGGGCGGACGGCCCAGATGCCATTTGCCGATGAGCCCTGTGGCATAGCCGCCATCGCGCAAAATGGATGGCAGCGTCGGCTGTTCCGGTGGTATCCCGACGTTACCGGGCGTGGTTGGATTGATAGGCTCTTCAAGGCCCACTGTCAGTCGGTATTGATAACGCCCGGTTATCAGGGCGGTTCGCGTCGCCGAACAGACGGGCGAATTTGCATACGACTGCAGAAAGCGGACGCCGCCTTCGGCGAGCCGATCCAGATTCGGAGTTTCGTAATCGCGGCGCCCGTAGCAAGACAGATCCGCGTAGCCGAGATCATCGGCGAGGATGAGAATGATGTTGGGGCGTTGAACGGACATGTTTCCTCCAGTTTTTATTTTTTGCGCAGCGTGTTCACGTCAGTTGTCGCAACTCATCTGGGCGACATAATCACCCTTGGCTCATTACCATAGCATTGAGGCCGGGCAATTGTCATTGCCCCCGCTACGAACTCAACGAACAAAGTGCACGAGCGTTTGGCGCTGCAGCGGGCATTGCCCATTCTGACGTTTACGATCTTCTTGAAGCCCAGCGACCAGTTATGCTCCGCCAGCAACAAGGATGGCTGGTTGTTTGCCGCTGCGTTCGTCCTCGCTTGTAGATTATGCCCATTTTGTGCAAGCATCTATATCAAGCGGACGGACGAGAATAATGTCTGATAAGCAGATGGTTGACAATCCATGGGAAACAAGGTCGGGGAGATGACATGAGGGCTGCATTATCGGCGCTTGCCATATTATCGATCTTCGCCAGCAGCGGCGCGTCGGCCCTGGACTATTATCGCGGAAAAACAGTTAATCTTGTGGTTGGTTTCGCCGCAGGCGGTGGAATGGATGTGCCGACGCGATTGTTCGCGCGTTATCTTGGCAAGCATCTGCACGGGGCCACGGTCGTTGTACGCAATATGCCAGGTGCGGGCGGAATGATTGCGTTGAACAATCTGTACTCACGTGCTGACCGGGATGGAACCTCGATCCTGTTCGACTCCTGGGCGCCCGTGAATGCGATTGTTGGTGCGGAAGGAATCAAGTTCGACTATCGCAAGTTTACACTTATCACCGGGCTCAAGACCGGGCCTTACGTGATGTTTGCCCGCAAGGACCTCTTGCCCGGCGGGCTGCAAGATCCTGCCGATCTGACTAAGGTGAAAAGCCTTATATATGGCGGGCAGCAGCCCTTCGTTCCGCTTGACCTACACGGGCGGATGGCGCTGACATTACTGGGCGTGGAGTATAAATACGTTCGCGGGTATATGGGCGCTGTCGCCATTCGCATGGCTATCGAAAAGGGCGAGACGAACATCACGACCCATGCGTTGCAGGGTTATCGCGCGGGAGTCGAGCCCGTGATGGTGCGCGACGGTGTCGTGGTTCCGCTGTGGCATTTTCCATCGCGCGATGCGCAGGGTAGCTATCACAACAATCCGCTAACGCCGGAGATACCAAGCTTTGTCGAGGTGCTGCGCCGTGTGAAGCCTGGTCAGCAATCCGGTATCGAATGGGAAGCTTTCGAATTGCTAAGCACCCTTTATGGTACAGTCTCAAACATGATCTGGGGCCCGCCAGACATGAATCCTGAAGCGGCAGATGAAATGCGTCAGGCGTTTCTTGCTGCAACGACTGACGCCGAATCTATAGCCGAGCAACATA
Organism: Rhizobium sp. Q54; assembly: GCA_945901195.1. Taxonomy (GTDB): domain Bacteria; phylum Pseudomonadota; class Alphaproteobacteria; order Rhizobiales; family Beijerinckiaceae; genus Terripilifer. The sequence continues at coordinate 1,884 of CAMDKB010000301.1, read as the reverse complement.
AGCTCTTCGGCTTCAACTACGCGCCTGTAGCGGATGCAGAAACACGCAAGACAATAGACGTGCTCGAAAACGTTGAGCCGAAGCTCAAGGACTTTTACCGGGAATTTGTAAAATAGCCTTGTTTACGGGAAGCAAATAAGCAAATTGGCCATTCTGACGCACTGTCAGGGGAATTCGCCTTGCCGAGATCGTTTCTGTATCTGGAGGGCCTATTCGCGGAGCGCCTTATCAAGGCGGTTAAACTTTTGGCACAAAAGTGCTTGGGTTCGTGATAGCGCTTTGTGACAGCCCGGGAGACGACGCATGGTGGAAAAATGCAAAATAATGATTGCGGGCGCGGGGCTGGGCGGAATGGCCGCCGCCGCTTGCCTGCTTATGGACGGGCACGATGTTGAGGTTTTTGAGCAAGCGCGCGAACTGGGCGAAATCGGCGCCGGAATCCAGATCAGCGCCAACGCCATGCATGTGCTGCGTCATATCGGCGTTGACGCCGAACTGGCGGAACAGGCCGTACGGCCGGAAGCCTACACGTTCTGCATGGGCGATACCGGCGAGTTCGTGCAATCCTTCGCCTTGTCGGTGGAGCATGAGCAAGCCCACGGCGCGCCTTACTTTCATGTCCATCGCGCCGATCTGCATGCCATTCTTGTCCGCCGCGTGCTGGCGCTGAAGCCCGGATGTATTCATCTCGGCCGCCGTCTGGCGAGCTATGAGGAAACCTCCGACGGCGTGACCGCGGTGTTCAGCGATGGTTTGCGCGCGACCGGCGATCTGCTGGTCGGTGCAGATGGTTTGAAATCAATCGTGCGGCAGCAAATGCGCGGTTCCGACAATCCTGTCTACACGGGCGATTCAGTGTGGCGCGCCATGGTCCCTGCGAGCAAGGTGGCCAAAGAGTTCGATATCGTGGAACAGAAACTCTGGATGATGCCCGGCGGGCACGCCATTGCCTATTTCATTCGGAATTGCACGATCGTGAACTTCGGTCTGGTCAAGAAAAAGCCAAAAACCGGCGAAGAATCCTGGACGACCCGCCGCCCTTGGGAAGAATTGAAAGCCGACGTGGAAGGTTGGCATCCGGCTGTTCAAGCCATCGTCGATGCTGCGGACAAGGACGCGTGTTTTCTGTGGGCATTGCATATTCGCGAACCGAAATCCGACTGGAGCACCGATCGGGTAACGGCGCTTGGCGATTCCGTGCACGCAACCTTGCCCTATCTGGCGCAAGGCGCGGCGATGGCGTTCGAGGACGCCGCAGTGCTTACGCGCGCATTGCGGCAAGAGGCGAGCATCGCGGGCGCGTTGCAATGCTATCAGCGCAATCGCTATGAACGCACCGGCCGGGTCGTGCGAGAATCCTCCGAGAACGGAAGGGTATTTCACCAGCCTTCGCGCGAGGCCTTGCGTGAGGTTTTCGCTAACCGGAACATGGGCCGTGAACGGTCCAACTGGCTTTTCAGCTACAATCCCTGGACGGTTGAATTGACGTAAAACGATCCAGAAGCCGCCCGGTTACGAAGTAGCTCGTAGCGCCCCAAAGTACGCTATTTCCGGGCGGGTTTCTGCCCTTCTTTTTCAGCTTCATCGAGCTCCTTGGCCTCATCAGTATCAAGTACCTTACGAGCGCTTTTGGCGGCGTCGGGAACCTTCCCGGCTTCAACTAATTTGCGTGTATCACTGTTGTATTCGCGCGCGGCTTCGTAATCGCCTTCACCCTGCACTTGTGAACCACCTGTCTTCCGGGTCTTGTCGATCATTTGCCCAGGGGAATCGGGTGAATAAAAATTCTCACGCGGCAACGAGGCTGGCGAGGTAGTCGTCGTCCCATCCGGCGGCCTTGCGGCGCAGACGGATGGAACTCTTTCCCGGTGCCACGCGCAGTAG
>CAMDKB010000300.1 GCA_945901195.1 Rhizobium sp. Q54 | reverse complement strand
TTCCGTGAACCTGAAATCAATCTTGGCACCGGGGATGACAGGGGCCGCCCGCCTCATCTCACCGGGCAACAATTCCGCGACTATTTCAAGATTGCCAGTGGCTCTCCCGACGATTACGCGCTGACATACAGTGACTTCCAGTCACTCGCCAGAAATTATGGCCGCATGGGCGGCATGGATCGCATAGCAACTGTCATTGAATCCATCCGCGCAGAACGTGGCGTCAACAATGTGCTGCTGCTGGACGGCGGCGATACGTGGCAAGGAAGCTGGACTGCACTCAAGACCAACGGCCAGGATATGGTCGATGTGATGAGCGCGTTGAAGGTCGACGCCATGACCTCCCATTGGGAGTTCACGCTTGGCGCAGAGCGCGTCAAGGAAATTGCCGACAAGGCGCCTTTTGCATTCCTCGCGCAGAATATCCGCAGCGTCGAATGGCAAGAGCCCGTGTTCAAGGCGCGCCAGACATACGAACGCGGTGGCGCAAAGGTCGCTGTGATCGGTCAGGCTTTTCCGCGCACGCCCGTTGCCAATCCGCGCTGGATGATTCCCGATTTGGAATTTGGCATTCGCGAAGCCGAGCTCGCCAAGGAAGTCGAAACCGCTCGCGCTGAAGGCGCTGATGTCGTGGTGCTGCTCTCGCACAATGGTTTTGACGTCGACAGGAAGCTGGCGAGCCGGGTCAAAGGCATCGACGTCATTCTCACCGCTCATACCCATGATGCGATGCCCGGTGTGTTGCGTGTGGGCGATTCCATACTCATCGCAACGGGATCACACGGAAAGTTTGTATCCCGTCTTGATCTGGATATCCGCGAAAAGAAGGTAGCAGGCTTTCGATACAAGCTGATCCCGGTTTTCTCAGACGCCATTAAACCCGATGCAGCCATGCAGGCATTGGTGCAAAAGATTCGCTCGCCGTTCGAGAAAGAATTGTCGCGAGAACTGGGCCGCACAGACTCGCTTCTGTATCGCCGTGGCAATTTTAATGGCACCTATGATGATCTCATCTGCAACGCGATGTTGAAAGAACGTGATGCGGAAATCTCGCTGTCGCCGGGATTCCGTTGGGGCGGAACGTTGCTGCCAGGAGACCCCATCACATTTGAATCCCTGAGCAACGCCACAGCCATGAGCTATCCTGCCTGCTATCGCATGGAGATGAGCGGCAAACAGATTGCTGAAATTCTCGAGGATGTTGCTGACAACATCTTCCATCCCGACCCTTATTTTCAGGGCGGAGGCGACATGGTTCGCGTTGGCGGCATGGGCTATTCGATTGATGTTTCAAAACCGATGAACAGCCGTATCTCCGGCATGACCTTGCTCAAGACAGGCCAGCCTATCGATCCTGCGCGCAATTACGTTGTCGCGGGATGGGCGAGCGTCAACGAAAGCGTTCAGGGTCCTCCGATCTGGGAGGTCGTCAGCAAATATCTGGCCGATGTGAAAATAGTGAAACTTGAGCCCAACACATCGGTGAAGGTGAGTGGCGCATAAAAATTTCTACCGCTGCTGACAGGCGCTAAAGGAGTGAACAGCATGAGCGAAAACACTGCTCTTGATCGCCGCAGATTTCTCAGAGCTGCTGGCCTTGCGGGTGCAGGCCTTGCCCTCCCTGCCCTGGCCCAAGAACGCAAACCCGAATCCGTCATCACCGAAGTGCAGGATTGGGCCCGAAATCTGGGTGATGGCGTGCAGGCTCACCCCTACGGCATGCCATCCGAATACGAAAAACACGTCGTCCGCCGCGACGTGGAATGGCTCACGGCAGGCCGTGAATCCTCGGTCAATTTTACGCCCCTTCACGAACTCGACGGGATCATCACGCCCAACGGACTGTGTTTCGAGCGTCATCATTCGGGCATCGCAAATATAGATCCGGCAAAACACCGGCTCATGCTGAATGGTCTGCTGGACAGGCAGCTGGTCTTCACCGTGGATGACATCAAGCGCTTTCCCGGCCGCATCAATAAAGCCTATTTTCTCGAATGCGCTGCAAACTCGGGCATGGAATGGCGCGGCGCGCAATTGAACGGCTGCCAGTTCACTCATGGCATGGTGCACAACGTCTGGTACACCGGCATACCGCTGAAAACGCTTCTCGACGAAGCCGGGATCAAGACCAACGGCAAATGGATCCTCGCCGAAGGCGCTGATGCGGCGGGCATGACGCGCTCTATTCCCATTGAAAAAGCTCTGAAGGATTGCATGGTCGCCTGGGCCATGAATGGCGAAGCGCTACGGCCTGAACAGGGCTATCCGCTGCGCCTTGTCGTGCCAGGCTGGGAAGGCAACATGTGGGTGAAATGGCTGCGCCGCATCGAGGTGGGCGATCAGCCCTGGCATCATCGCGAAGAAACTTCGAAATATACAGATCTCCTTGCTGACGGACGCGCGCGCCGCTTTACGTGGATCATGGACGCCAAGTCCATTGTCACAAATCCTTCCCCGCAGGCGCCTCTCAAGCACAAAGGCCCCAACGTGCTGACAGGAATAGCCTGGTCGGGCCGTGGCAGCGTCGCGCGCGTGGATGTCACCACAGACGGCGGCAAGAACTGGAAAGGCGCGCGGCTCGACGGTCCGGTCATGCCGCTTTCACTCGCGCGGTTCTATGTCGACATCGACTGGAACGGGCAGGAAATGCTGATCCAGTCTCGTGTCATGGATTCCAGCGGCTATGTGCAGCCAACCAAAGATGAACTGCGCAAGGTGCGCGGCGTCAATTCAATCTATCACAACAACGGCATCCATACCTGGCTTGTTCGTGCGAACGGGGAGACGGAAAATGTCGAAATCAGCTAAGTCTCTGGCGTTGTCCGTGCTCCTGATCACCGCCATCGCGGCGGGCACTGCGTTTGGGCAGGTCAGAAAGAAGACAGGCCTTGGCCGGGAGGCGCTCACGGAGGAAATCGCGGCATGGGACCACGATGTCCGTCCCGACGGAGTTGGACTTCCACAGGGAAAAGGCAGTGTGAAGGAAGGCGAGGTCATCTATCAGGAGCAGTGCGCGGTTTGTCACGGCGAATTCGGCGAGGGCAAGGATCGCTGGCCCGTATTGGCCGGCGGGCAAGGCTCACTGAAATCGGAGGGGCCTGAAAAGACCATCGGCTCGTTCTGGCCGTTTGCTTCAACCACGTTCGACTATATCCGGCGCGCCATGCCGTTTGGAAACGCGCAGTCGCTCACACCAGACCAAGCTTATGCGTTGACTGCTTATCTGTTGCAGCTTAACGACTTGGTGAAGGAAGACTTCGTTCTTTCGCGTGAAAATTTTGCGGCTGTCAAATTGCCGAATGAGGCAAATTTCTTTGATGACGACCGCGAAACCTCGGAGAAGCATTTCTGGAAAAAGAATCCCTGCATGAGCAATTGCAAGTCCGAGGTAAAAATCACCGGGCATGCGCGGATGATCGACGTAACACCCGGTTCTAAGGACGGCCCGAAGGTAGATTGAACATGCCCAGAGCGAGGATTTTCAAGGCCGGGGTTTGCGCTGCATTCTTTACCTGCGTTGCCCCCGCATTTGCTGCCGACGATATTGCACTTGGCGAATATCTTTCCGCAACTTGCGTGACCTGCCATCAGAAAAGCGGAAAGGTGACAGGGGGTGTCCCCTCCATAACCGGTTGGCCCGCAGAGCAGTTTATCGCCGTCATGGAGGCCTACCGGAAAAAAGAGCGCGAGAATGAGGTCATGCGCGCGCTTGCCTCCGGGTTGTCCACAGATGACATAGCCGCCTTGGCTGTTTATTTTAGAACGCTTGGCCCCGGGAAAAAGTGATCCCCCGCACTATGGAGAAAACTATGCTGATCAATCGCAGGACATTGCTTCGTGGCAGCGGCGCGGCTGCCGGGGTTTTCGTGCTTGGCGCTCCAGCCCTTCTTGGCCAGGCCAGACAGCGTGTCGTTATCATTGGCGGCGGCCCCGGCGGCGCGACGGCAGCGAAATATCTTGCGAAGGACAGCGAGGGCAAGCTCGATGTCGTGCTGGTGGAGCCCAAGAAGCAGTTCACCACCTGCTTTCACTCGAACCTCTTTCTCGGTGACTTCAAGAGCTTCGACGAGATCACGCACGGTTATGAAAAGATTGCGGCCCAGGGCGTGCGCATGAATCACCAGATGGCCGGCTCCATCGACCGCGACAAGAAGGAAGTTGTGCTCGCCGATGGTTTGCGTCTGCCATATGACAGGCTCGTCCTCTCACCGGGTATTGATCTCAAATATGATTCTGTTCCGGGCTGGAGCCAGCAGCATGAAGAAACCATGCCGCACGCCTGGCAGGCGGGCGACCAGACGCGCCTGTTGAAGGCCAGACTCGATGCGGTCCCCGATGGCGGGACCATCGTCATGATCGCGCCGCCCAACCCCTACCGCTGCCCGCCGGGCCCCTATGAGCGGGCGTCCATGATGGCGCATGTTCTCAAAGCGAAGGGTCGCACCAAAGCGAAGATCGTCATCATTGACCCCAAGGAAACCTTCTCAAAACAGGGACTGTTTCAGGAAGGTTGGGAAAAATATTATCCCGGTATGGTGGAATGGCTGGGGCCAAAGGTTCACGACGGCCTGAAATCGGTCGACCCCAAGACAAATACAGTTGAGACCGGGTTTGAGACCTACAAGAATGCCGCATTGGTCAACGTCATTCCTGCGCAGATGGCCGGAAAGATCGCACGCGACGCACAACTCGCAAACCAAAGCGGATACTGCCCGATTCAGCCCGACAGCATGAAATCGACCATCGATCCCAATATCTACATCCTCGGGGACGCCTGTATTGCCGGCGAAATGCCGAAATCCGGTTTCTCGGCCAACAGCCAGGCGAAGGTGGCCGCCATGATGATCCGGGGCGAGTTATTGGGGGCACGCACCTTCCCGGCTCGCTACGCCAATACCTGCTGGAGCCTGATCGAAACCGGGGATGTCGTGAAGGTCGGCGGTGCCTACGAAGCGAAGGAGGGCGCGATCAAGGCAAGCTCCACCTTCGTATCGAAGACGGGCGAAGACGCTGACCTGCGCAAGCAGAACGCTCAGGAGAACACCGGCTGGTACGCAGGCATCATCGCTGACATGTTTGGTTGACTTTGCAAGAAACGCGCTAGATGAGGCCCGGAACCGGTGTGTCCGGGCCTGCTCCTGATTGCACCCTATCCGGAAGAGGAAGAACGAAAAATGAAATCCGTTGCGCTACTCACCAGCATTGTTGTCATGGGCTTTGCCGCCTCCGGCGCTTTCGCTCAGACTGTTGATGAAAAGGCGGCTGCCGCCAAGGCCGGCGAAGCTGTATTTGCGCAATGCCGCGCCTGCCATCAGGTTGGAGACAGGGCCCGCAACGGAGTCGGTCCCCATCTGAACGGATTGCTGAGCCGGCATTCGGGTTCCGTGGAAGGGTACAATTATTCCGAAGCCAACAAGAATTCGGGCATCACCTGGGATGAAAAAAACTTTGCTGAGTATATCGCAAACCCGCGCGAAAAAATTCCCGGCACAAAAATGGCCTATGCGGGCTTGAAAGATCCAAAGCGCGTCGAAAACCTGATCGCGTACCTCAAGCAGTTCGACAAGGATGGCAATCCGGCCAAGTAGGAATGCCTGGGCCGATCGCGGGCGCCTAAATCGCCCCTTTATTGTCGAAGCCGCATATCCTAATGTTTGGACCTGACAGACACGGCGCGGGGCATCCGCGCCGTCATTCTTTGGCGGGGAGCAAATCACATGGCAGATATCCGGCAGATCACGGAACAGGTTTCGGTCGCACCGCAGATCAGCGTTGCAGATGTCAAGGAAATA
>CAMDKB010000299.1 GCA_945901195.1 Rhizobium sp. Q54 | reverse complement strand
CCCGCAAATCCGGCGATCACATCCCCCTTGCCGAGCCTTCTGACCTTGCGCGCATTGCCCTTGATGATCGTCGGGCCAAGGCTCACCTGCCCGTCGCCACCGATGACGACCCTGCCACCCTTGCGAACCATGATAATGGTCGTCGCGTGCCAGCTCTGCGGCCCATTTTGCGAATTCAGTTCCATCGGCCTCTCCGGAACCCGTCTCAGGTTCCCGTTCCCATCTATGGGGAGCCGCTGGCCTGCGCAAGGGCTGGGGGTTTCTGCCGGTTCACCTTTTCCGGTGGCAAATCGGGCCCTCCCTTGCTAAAAGCCGCGCACATCAACCGGGACACCGTCACAATGCGCAAAGCCAGCGTCGAGCGCGCTACCAAGGAAACGAAAATCAAGGTCAGCGTGGCCCTGGACGGCACTGGCCAGACCAGAATTGCGACGGGGATCGGCTTTTTCGATCATATGCTTGACCAGCTTGGCCGCCACGGGCTCATCGATCTCGAGATCGAGGCAGAAGGCGACCTGCATATCGATTTCCACCATACGGTAGAGGATACCGGCATCGCCCTCGGGCAGGCCTTTCGCAAGGCGCTTGGCGATATGAAGGGCATCATGCGCTATGCCGATGCGTATCTGCCTATGGACGAGACGCTCACAAGGGTCGCGATCGATATTTCCGGCCGCCCTTTCCTCGTGTTCAAGACCAGCTTCGAACGTGGAAAGATTGGCGAATTTGACACCCAGCTCGTGCGTGAGTTTTTTCAGGCCTTTGCCATGAACGCAGGCATCACCCTGCATGTGGAAACACTCTACGGGATCAACGATCACCATATCGCCGAATCCTGCTTCAAGGGTCTGGCCCGCGCCTTGCGTACAGCTGTGACCATAGACCCCCGTCAGGCCAATGTGGTGCCTTCGACCAAGGGTACATTGTAAGCGGAGCGTTAGATCATGCCGATGTACACAGTGCACGTACGCGCCACCGAAACCGACCGCGCTCAGGCGGCGGACGGCGCGGTGTACGTGCCTGAAGGCTTCAGTTGGGGTGCGTTTTTTTTGGCTCCGTTGTGGTGCGCTTTTCGCAGGTGCTGGCTCGGACTTTTTTTCTGGACCGCCGCAGCGGTGGCGATCATCGGGCTTGGCCAGTATTTTGAGATTGCGCCTGAGGCAGCGGTGGTCGCCCTACTTGTGACACAGATTTTGTTCGGTTTGGAAGCAGCGCAATTGCGCCGCCGTTCGCTGGCGCGCCGCGAGTTTGTTCTGGCGGATGTCGTCTCCGGGCACGGCGTCAACGAAGCGGAAATCACCTTTGCCCTGCGCCGCAGCGCGCAGCCGGACAGCACAGGCGTTGCTGCGCCAGCGCCGGCCCCATTGTTCAATCGTCCCCGGCCGGTGTCGGCGGCGGATGGCTATGGCCTCTCGCCGCTGGGAGGCGGCGCATGAAGGTTGCCATCATCGATTACAAATCCGGCAATCTACACTCCGCGCATAAAGCGTTTGAGAGGGCGGCACGCGAAGCCGGAATAGACGCCGAAGTCGTTCTCACGGCTGATCCTGCCGAAGTAGGCAAAGCGGATCGCATCGTGCTGCCAGGGGTCGGCGCGTTTGCAGACTGCAAGCGTGGCCTCGTGGCTGAGGCTGGAATGATAGAGACCTTGCAACAGGCGGTGCTGCACAAGGGGCGTCCCTTCCTTGGCATTTGTGTCGGCATGCAGTTGATGGCGACGCGCGGCCTTGAACACGGTGTCACCGAGGGACTTGGCTGGATCGAAGGCGATGTCGCAGCGATTACCCCCTCCGATCCGGCCTTGAAGATTCCTCACATGGGCTGGAATACGCTTGAGGTGATCCACGATCATCCCCTGCTGGTGGGCATTCCTGTGGGCGATGCGGGCCTGCACGCCTATTTCGTCCATTCCTATCATTTCGTGCCGCGCAGCACTGACGATATCGTTGCGCGAACCGATTATGGCGGCCCGATAAATGCAATGGTCGCGAAGGGCAATATGGCTGGCACGCAATTCCATCCGGAGAAGAGCCAGAAGCTGGGACTTGCCCTGATTGCAAATTTTCTGAGGTGGAAACCGTGATCCTTTTCCCAGCGATCGACCTGAAAGCAGGCGAATGCGTCCGTCTAGTGCATGGCGACATGGAGAGCGCCACAGTATTCAACACCGACCCGGCAGCCCAGGCCCAGGCTTTCGAGGCGGAGGGTTTTGAATATCTGCACGTCGTCGATCTCGACGGCGCATTTGCCGGCCGTCCCATGAATGCCAATGCGGTCGACCACATTCTCAAAGCTGTGAAAATGCCGGTCCAGCTGGGCGGCGGAATTCGCAACATGCAAACCGTGGAAGGCTGGCTCACCAAGGGCATACGCCGTGTCATCATCGGCACCGCAGCCGTCAAGGATCCTGACTTTGTGCGCGAGGCGTGCCGGCTGTTTCCCGGCCGCATAGCCGTCGGCATTGATGCCAAGAATGGCAGGGTCGCAACCGAGGGCTGGGCGGATGTCTCGGAGACAACGGCCGGCGAACTTGGCAAGCGCTTCGAGGATGCCGGTGTCACTGCAATCATCTACACCGATATTTCTCGCGATGGCGCGTTGCAGGGTCTGAATGTTGAGGCGACTCTGGAACTGGCGGATGCCCTGAACATTCCCGTCATCGCTTCGGGCGGACTTGCCTCCATACGCGACATCGAGCGATTGCTGCAGCCCGATTGCGCCAAATTATGCGGAGCGATCAGCGGACGCGCGCTTTATGATGGCCGGATCGACCCGTCGCAGGCCTTGGCCATGATAAAGGCGGCACGGGACAAGGCGCATGCTTAAATCCCGCCTTATCCCCTGCCTCGATGTGAAAGATGGCCGCGTCGTCAAGGGCGTGAACTTTGTCAGTTTACGCGATGCGGGCGATCCTGTTGAATGTGCCATCGCCTATGACGCGGCAGGCGCAGATGAATTATGCTTTCTCGACATCACTGCGAGCCATGAGAACCGCGGTACGATTCTCGATATTGTCCAGCGCACGGCAGAAGCCTGTTTCATGCCCCTCACCGTAGGCGGCGGCGTGCGCAGCACTGAGGATATGCGAAAACTTCTGCTCGCGGGCGCCGACAAGGTTGGTATCAACACAGCCGCAGTCACCAATCGCCAGCTCGTACGGGAGGCCGCGGAAAAGTTTGGCAGTCAGTGCGTCGTCATTGCCATTGACGCGCGTCAGGTCAGCGACGGGAAGTGGGAGATTTTCACCCACGGCGGACGTACCGCGACGGGTATCGACGCGGTCGATTATGCGCGCGAGGTTGTCTCCCTTGGGGCGGGCGAAATCCTGCTGACTTCAATGGACAAGGACGGCACCAGAAGCGGCTTTGACCTCAAGCTGACCCGCGCAATTGCTGATGCTGTTTCGGTGCCATTGATCGCTTCTGGCGGCGTCGGCACCCTCGATCATCTCGTGGACGGCATTAACGAAGGGCACGCCACAGCTGTGCTCGCCGCCTCGATTTTTCATTTCGGCGAATATACGGTACGGCAGGCCAAGGAACACATGCGCCAGCATGGCGTAAACGTACGGATCGATTGATTGCCGTCTCGCCGGAGACAACCGGCTGCGAGGGACCCAATGTCAGATTTCACCCTCGGCGATCTCATGCAGATCGTCGAAAGCCGCACTTCCGCCAACGCGGAAAAATCCTACACCAAATCCCTGCTCGATGCGGGCATGCAGCGTTGCGCCAAGAAATTCGGCGAGGAAGCGGTAGAAGCGGTCATCGCTGGCATGCAGGGCGACCGGCAAGCCCTGCGCAATGAAGCGGCGGACGTTCTCTATCATCTTATGGTCGTACTTAAGTCTGGTGGTGTTTCGTTGCAGGATGTGATGGACGAGCTACAGCGCCGCTCGGCGCAATCGGGCCATGAGGAAAAAGCAGCGCGTTGATGGATACTCGGACCAAGACGACAGAAACGCCGGCTGAACTTTCCCCCTACCGCCATTTCACGCGCGCGGAATGGGCGGCCCTGCGCGCTGATACGCCATTAACCCTGACCATCGAAGATCTCGCCCGTCTGCAATCTGTGAACGATCCGATTTCCGTTGAAGAGGTCATTGCGATCTATTTGCCGCTCTCGCGCCTGCTCGCTCTTTATGTTGCAGCAACGCAAGGCCTGTTCAAGGCCACGCGAAATTTTCTCGGCGCCGAGGATGGTGGCAAGATGCCCTATATCATCGGCGTCGCCGGATCGGTGGCGGTTGGCAAATCCACCACAGCGCGTGTCTTGCAAGCGCTGTTGTCGCGTTGGAACAACACGCCGAAAGTGGAACTGATCACAACCGACGGTTTCCTGTTGCCCAATGCAGCGCTCGAGGCTGAAGGCCTGATGGAACGCAAGGGCTTTCCTGAAAGCTACGATGGCGCCGCGTTAATCCGCTTTCTTTCGGATGTGAAGGCCGGACAGCGTCATGTTCGTGCGCCTGTTTACTCACATCTCGTTTATGATGTAGTGCCTGACGAATTCGTTGAAGTTGATCGTCCCGACATTCTGATTGTCGAAGGATTGAATGTGTTGCAGCCTGGCAAGGCCGGACGTGAAATACCATTCGTGTCCGATTTCTTCGACTTCTCGGTCTATCTCCATGCGGAAGAAGCTGCGCTTGAGCGCTGGTATGTTTCGCGCTTCATGCGCCTGCGCCAGACGGCGTTCCGCGACCCGCGTTCTTATTTCAAGAAATATTCCGAATTGAACGATGAAGAGGCCGAACGCACAGCGCGCTCGATCTGGGAACGTATCAATCTGCGCAATCTCGACGAGAATATTTTGCCCACGATGTTGCGCGCCAGTCTGATCCTGACCAAGGGCGAAGATCACCGCATTCAGAAAGTCGCGCTTAGAAAACTTTGAAATACGCTTCTGCCGCCCCATCTTCTCTAGATACCGGATTATTCCGCATCTGTTTTGAAGGGGATGTCAGATGACTGAACTAAAAAGCGCCAGCCTTGCTGTTTCAAAACAATTCTTCGCCGCGTCTGTTTTCGCCGGGCTTATTGCTGTTGCGCTAGCGCCATCTGTATCCGCGCAGACCAAGCCGGCTCAAGCCCCGGCTATGTCGGAAAATCCAAACGCAGGTCCCGGCGGCAATGCGCCGGCAGTTCCCAATGGCGCGGGCGCCACCGGTGGCCAGGCAGCGCCGCCGCCCCCGCCAGAACAGAATGTAATTCTGCCCTCAGCGTCCGGGCATATCAATTCAGCCGCGCCGACAATGAACCGCTCCTGTGAAGTTGCATCACCTGACCGGGCCGGTACCGCATCTACCGACAGCAAGAACGACCCCTGCCGGAAGGAGGCCGCCGAGGCTGACAAACAAAACGCCCCGGTGCCATCGAAGTAATCAGATTGGCATCCATGCGAGGAAGCCGCTTTACGGACTGTCGACCATCTCCTTGAGATAGTCGATCCGAACCCTGTTGTACTTTGCAAGGCAGGCGAACCGGTACGCCCCGGCTGATCGCGTGTTTGCCGATTCATAGCTGGTTACCTTGCAATCGGCATCGCGATGCTGGAGCCAGGCTTTTTCGGCCGCATCGAACAGTGAGCGAAATTTGCGGTCGTCGTCAGCACGCTGGCGAAGAACCCGACGATATTCGTCCATCTGTTTAGGGCCTGTCGTCATTTAAGGGATTCGCAAATCAGTGAAAGCGTGATTCATGGGGAGCCTTCCTGAAGGAGGCTTGTGATGGAACGCCATGCTTTGCGCGACGATCAATTCGCTCGGATTGAAAATTTGCTTCCGGGTCGTCCCGG
>CAMDKB010000298.1 GCA_945901195.1 Rhizobium sp. Q54 | reverse complement strand
CGACCTGCCGGCGCGTCGCCTGCAATCTACTGCGCGTGGCTCCGGGAAAGAGTTCCATCCGTCTGCGCCGCAAGGCCGCCGGATGGGACGACGACTACCTCGCCAGCCTCGTTGCCGCGTGAGAATTTTTATTCACCCGATTCCCCTGGTTCACACCGGGTCATTCGCGTCGATTCCGGCATGTCCGCCCCGAGTCCGCTATACCCCTGATCGCGTCGATTTCGCCGCGGCGCCGTGGATGTCGGCTTGGCGCCATAAGCTGCCACTGCGTCCTGTCGGCACGATTGTCAGCACGCGATCATTGCTCCAGGTGAATCATCACTTCGTTCCGCCGCATGAACCAAAGGGTCCAGGGTGGATTGTACTGGGCGAGCGACGCCGGCCCGACAGTCTGCAGATGATGCGTTTTTGCGAAATCGATAAGCTCAGCTGTCTTGGCCGCCACGTTGGCATCCCTGGCGATGCCTGAAAACCGAATGACCGCGAAACGAGATGGCGCGACATTTCTCAGCTTAACCCTTGGATCATTGGGTTCTGGAAGCGACTCGAGCGAATAACTGCTCGGCATGGTGAAGCGAACCACCCATCCGCCGTCTGATGGTGTTTGTGTCACTGGCGCGGTCATCGCGATCTTTTCGCTCGTGCGCTCCTGAGCGACTGGGGCTGTCATGGCGATGCTTTGGCGGCGCGTGTTGCCGCCAAAGATATAGCCGGCAAGCAATCGAAATCCAGCGTTGGCCGCGCTATTTTGGTCACCGGGAACCGTGACCTCGGCCGCGACGGCCGCTAGGTAATTGCGGACCTCAACGGCGCCTTCGTGGAGTGAGACAGTAAACTTCGGTTCTTCGATGGCCATGGCCGGCGTTCCTATGACAGTGAAACTGATGAACATGCCCAAGTACTGCCCCCGCCTCAAGTTTGCGTTGCGGTTGAGGTTATTTCGAAAGTTGCAGCGTGATCTGGACATGATAGCCAAAGCTAAGTCTAACCCAATCCTGGCGGGAGCCTCGGGAACTACCTAAGACTCTCCTGATCAAATTGGATGAACAAACGGATAGAGGATTTCACGCTAGTCGGCGCGCATGCTCAAGGCGTCACTTATCTTGCCGCCGTCACCGGACGCGGTGGGCTCGGCTCGGCTATCAATCATAACCCAGCAGCGCGATGTCCGGGGCAAACAGGAACGTATGGCTCGCCCGTCGCTGGCCCTCGGCGTTCTCGGCATGCCCGGTTTCACGGCATTCATGGGGCTGCTTGATATCGGCCAGCCCAAGGCCGAGGAAACGGTCGTCGTGGCTGCCGCGAGCGGCGCGGTCGGTTCCGTTGTCGGGCAGATCGCGAAGGTAAAAGGATGCCGCGCAATCGGAATTGCGGGTGGACCGGAAAAGTGCCGCTTCGTGCAAGAGGAGTTGGGGTTTGATGCATGCGTTGATCATCACCGCCACGATTTTCCAAAGCTGCTGGCCGCAGCATGTCCCAAAGGCATCGACGTCTATTTCGAAAATGTCGGCGGAACTGTCTTTGACGCCGTGCTGCCGTTGCTTAACCCGCGAGCGCGCGTGCCCCTTTGCGGCCTGATTGCGAATTACAATGACACGCAACTCCCTCCAGGACCCGACCGCATGGGGCTCCTTACCCGCACGTTGCTGACCAAGCGCATCAAGATGCAGGGCTTCATCATATTCAGCGATTACGGCGACCGATACAGCGAGTTCATCAAGCAGATGGCACCTTGGGTCGCGGACGGAACCATCAAGTTTCGCGAGGACATCGTCGAAGGACTTGAGAATGCGCCGGAGGCCTTCATCGGGCTCCTACAGGGCAAGAATTTCGGCAAACTCATCGTTCGTGTCGCAACATGCTGAGGCGGCGCTGGTTACCCAAGGAGACGACATGAACATTCTGATGATTTTGACCTCGCACGATCGGCTCGGCGACACTGGCAAGAAGACTGGCTTTTGGCTCGAAGAGTTTGCCGCTCCGTTTTACGTATTCAAGGATGCTGGCGCGAAAGTGACCTTGGCGTCGCCGATGGGAGGTCAGCCGCCGATTGATACCAGCGGCATTGTCACGTTGATGAGGTCTTGCAGTCTGGGGGCTCGTGCATAAATGCGTCGGATGCGCAAAATCAGCTACAGCGGGTATCGCTTCCCGCCTGAGATCATCCACCAGGCCGTCTGGCTCTATCTCCAGTTTACCCTCAGCTTCCGAGACGTGGAAGATTTGTTGGCGGAACGGGGCATCGTGGTCTCATACGAGACCGTTCGGCGTTGGGTGAATCATTTCGGGCCGTTGATCCCGCGCGGTCTGATCTGCGAACCCGAAGTGCTGCTGATGGACGAACCGTTCAGCGCCGTCGATGCGATGACGCGGGCGATCCTGCAGGAATTGATCTTGAAAATCTGGGAAGCGCTGCCGATCACCGTCCTATTCGTGACACATGACGTGGATGAGGCGGTATTCCTTTCCGATCGGATCATTTCGCTCAGCCGGGCCCCGGCTAGCCTCCGCGAGGACGTGCTGATCGATTTGCCTTATCCCCGCGACCAAATCGTGACTCGGGCAGCGCCCGAATTCCATGCCTTCCGGCAAACATTATTTTCCAGCATCTTCCAGCAGGAGAAGGAGGGGTTGGCGCACGGTTGATGCCGCGCCGACAAAATTATGAAGAAACGTTGGCCCGGACTGTTGCTCATCGCAATGCTTTTGTTCGCGTGGGAAATTTCCTCGCGAAACCGATGGATCGATCCCATCACCTTCCCCGCCGTCTCCTTGATCTTTGAATCATGGTTCTCCAACATCTATGGCGGCGAATTGATGCGCCAGATGCCGCCGAGCCTCGGCCGCATCTTCGGCGGATTCATTCTCGCGGCGTCTCTCGCCATCCCAATCGGCCTGTTGATGGGCACCATCCCAATCGTCTACCGCCTGTTGGAGCCTATCACGGAATTCATTCGGCCGATCCCGGCTTCCGCCTATATTCCGGTCGCCATCCTGATACTTGGTATTGGCAACGAGATGAAGGCCTTCGTCGTCTTCCTCGCTTGTACATTCCCGATCTTGCTGAACACTTATGGCGGCGTGCGCGGCGTCGATCCTGTACTGATCGATACCGGGCGGACGTTTGGGGTGCCACGTATTAAGGCCTTGCGGCAGATCATCCTTCCGGCTGCTTTGCCGTCGATCCTGATTGGTATGCGAATTAGCCTCGGCACCTCGTTGATCGTCGCGATCGTCGCAGAAATGATCACCGGTGACAGCGGCATCGGATTTTTCATCCTCGATATGCAACGCACATTTCGCGTGCCTGAAATGTATGCCGGTATCTTTACTCTCGGCATTCTCGGCTATTGCATCAATTTCGTATTCCTGCGGATCGAGCAACATTTTTTGCGGTGGCGTGGAACCAGCGTGGAAACATGACCCGAGATTGGCATCAGAACCGGTCCCACTTAAGTACATTTTCCGCGCAACAGCAGATGGGAAGACGACCGCGCGGAACCATAGCCCGGCATTCTCAAGGCGAAAGAGGCGGTGGCTGCGATCAAGGGCGTGCGCAACTGGCTTATTTTGACAATCGTGAAGCTCGGCCAAGCGAGTCAGGGCATTTTGCCAATTAGTCCGCTTCTCAGTTTTGGACGGCCTCCATCAGATTCGGTTGAAGCGGTCACTATCCGGAGGATAATTTCGCCGGTGAATGCCTTGCTAGCGCCGAGCTTGAAGGTAAGTTTTAGTTGACGAAGTCTGACACGGATCGGCAACACTACTGCGCCTCGCCCGTCCTACGACGGGCTGCGTCTCGCTGTGGCACCCGCGCATGGAAGCCGATCCAAGGCATCGCTGGCTGCGCGGTTTGATTGCGCTACCTTTTTCAGCGCCCGACCGCGGGTGACTGGGCCGAGGTAACCTATTCGCGCCCCTTGACGCCGAAATATTCCCATCCGAAACTTTCGAATCCAGTGCCATGAGTGGCCTGATCGGGAGAACCCAGCATAATGGCTGCTGCAGACGCGGCGAACACAGCGGAAGCCGAGAGCACCACGCTCTTCGACGTTATATGGGCACGCCATGTTGTGACCCAGAATTTGCATGGAAAATCCCTCCTCTACATCGACCGTGCAGTAGTGGATGATGTCCGTGCGCCGTTTGTATTTGCCAACATAAAGCGGCGTGGCCTGAAGTTGCGTAACCCTGGACTTGCATTGCTGATCCAGGACCATGCGGCTCCAACCTTTCCGGGGAGCGCCGATCAGCGTTCCCTTGAACTCGCGCAGGCTACACGCAAAGCAGCGGATGAATTTGAACTTCGGCTCTTCGACGTGGGCGATGATGAGCAAGGTATTTCGCATGTCGCCGCTCCGGAGAGCGGGTTTGTACTTCCGGGTTCAACCTATGTCAGTGTCGACAGTCATGCCCCAACAGTGGGCGGATTGGGGGCGCTGGGCTTCGGATGCGGTAGCACAGAGATGGAACATGTGCTTACGACGCAGACCATGTGGATGAACCGGCCAAAGCAGGCGCGCATATGTCTCACCGGGCTACCTACAGTCGGCATCACCGCCAAAGACATTGTACTGAGCGTATTGGTGAAATTTGGCCGAGAAACATTTCGCGGAATGGCGCTAGAATTTGCAGGTACCGCTTCCGAACTTGATGTCGAAGGGCGGATGACTCTCTGCAATATGGCTGTAGAATTGGGGGCACGGACGGCACTGGTAGCTCCGGATGCCAAGGTGCTCCAATGGATCGGACTCCATGCGGGCGGGCGTCTTGCAGACAATTTGCGCGAAGCGGATGTATTATCGTCGTTGCGCAGCGGCAAGCAGGCGATGTTTGACATCGATGTCGTGCACCCCTGTCCAACTGCACCCCAAATCACCTGGGGCACGAGCCCCGCGCAAACGATCGCGGTGAACGAGACCATTCCGAATGCTGGCGATGCTGTTGAGGTCCGTGCTCTTGCATATATGGACCTATCTCCGGGGGGACAGCTCCTGGGTATAAAAGTAGATTACGTCTTCATCGGTTCTTGCACCAATGCTCGCTTTGACGATCTAGCCAGTGCCGCCGCTGTTCTCAACGGACAGCGCATTGCGCGAGGCGTTCGCGCTGTCGTGGTGCCGGGATCGCGCGGTGTGGAACGGCAGGCGATTCAAAGCGGAATAAAACAGATATTTCTTGAAAGTGGATTTGTTTGGGGGGAATCCGGTTGCTCAATGTGCGCGGGGGGCGGCGAGCAAATACTCCCCGGCTCTCGCGTTGTTTCTACGACCAACCGCAATTTTGAGAATCGCCAGGGACCAGGCGTTCGCACGCATCTCGCGAGTCCAATGACCGCCGCAGCATGCGCTATCGCAGGCTCGATCTGCGATCCTCGCAAATTAATGCACCCGGCTGAGGACTGAAGATATGAAGAAATTTACTTCCGTCCATGGCAAGGCTCTTCCCCTTCTGCTCGATGATATCGATACCGACCAAATCGCACCAGCGAGTCTCATGCGTACACTCGCGCCTGACTACAAGACTGCAATGTTTGGGCATCAGCGCGCAAACGCCAGATCAGACGGGCGCCCCCTCCCCTTTGACTTACCACAGTACGCGGACGCGCCGATTCTCGTTACAGGAAAGAATTTTGGGTGCGGCAGCGCACGCGAAGTAGCTGTTTGGGCGCTGGCAGAAAATGGCATCAGATGCATTATTGCACCAAGTTTTTCTGCTGTGTTTCGAGAAAGCTGCCTGAAGAATTCAATTCTACCCGTGACCCTGGATGCAAAGGCTCATGCAGCATTCGCAGCAATC
>CAMDKB010000297.1 GCA_945901195.1 Rhizobium sp. Q54 | reverse complement strand
TCAACAGTATGATTCTACGCTTGCCCTTGCCCCGCCGCCAGGACAAGTTAAGTCCGACAGGCTGCTAGCGTTCAGATCGAATCATTCGCTGCCTTGAAAGGGCACAGGATTGGCGAACTCACCCGTGCGAATACGGGCGCGGGGGTCTTGTTGGAACTCGCCTCCTTCAGCGACCTGAAGCGAGATGAGCTCGATATCGTTGGTATCAAATCCCCCTCCGCTATTTTTGCTACTGTGATGGAGCATAATCTGGATGCGCTCCTGATCGTCGCGCCGCGTGGCAGCGCGATCATTGGCGAGGCCATCAAGGCGCTCACAAGTGCATTCGGCGCCCCGCCTCTGCTTCTGGCGTTGAAAGAAACCAAGGCTATCGCAACACGCATTGCGGCGCTGGATGAGGGCGAGATCGCAATCGGTGAATTGTCCGCCAATCCGCCATTGCCAGCGGTTGCCTCGCCAACATTGACGTTTCCAGCTTTGCTGGTTGCGCGCAGGCAGATTTCTGACAATTCAATTCGGGACCTGACCAAACAGATCTTCGATGTTCGCAATTCCATTTCAGCACTCTATCCGGCTGCTTCGAGACTTACCTCTCTAGATACGGAACGGGGCGGGAGTTTTGCTGTCCATCCGGGCGCTGCAATCTATTACGATGCATCTGAGACATCCATACTCGAGCGCTACAGCGATATGCTTTGGTTACTTTTGTTTGGGTTCAGCACGGTTGTGTCGGCAATTGTCTGGTTCTTGCGCAGATTGTTCCCGCGTCAAACTGAATTGTTACGTGAGGAACACGCCGAGCTGATCGAATTGTTGCAACACGTGCGGGCGACCAAATCCGTGGCGGATCTGGACCGGGCGGAAAAACGTATAGATGAAATAGTATCTGGAATTTCCAAACTGTCATTCCGCGGCATGATTGATGAAGAGCAACAACCTGCATTCGAACTTATTATAAGCCGCATAGAAAAGGTCATAGACGACAGACGCCGCAGCGTGGAAGATCTGGAAAATCAGGTAAGTGCTGATCCTGAGAAATAGCAGGGGTATAAAGTGGAAGCGCTGTTCAAAATCCTCTTTGGTGCGCTGGCGTTTTTCATTTTCATTGGAATTTGGCATCGTGCCCGGGCTGCAAAGGTACAACAGCCGTTGGTATCGGTAGACACTGTGGAAGCTGCCGCCGAGAGCACGCCAGCGAACACCTCTGGTTCTTCGTTGGTTGACAAGCTGCGTGATCTTTCAAGCCGTCTCGAACCTTTTGCGCAGGAGGCTGCTCATCCTGGCGAGGTTGCCGAGCACGCGGATTTCAAGGTCGCGCGCGATATCTTTGCCTCGCCGGACACCCCTTTGTATAGTGTTGTAAACTATGCAACCGGCGCAAGCATTTCCCTGTCCTATCCTGCGTTAGCAGCACTCGTGCTACGCCCCGACAGACAGGATGCCAGCGAGAGGATCTCCGCGCATTTTGAACACTTCCCGGCGTGGGGAGTATATTATGCGCTTCTTTATTTCGATTCTCTCGAATTCAAGCCATCGCTAGGTGAGCTAATCCTTCGTGCTGCGAGCGAATACTGGGCCAGCAACAACTGGATCACCACAATTTTCCGCGACGCGTTGGAGCGACGTTCGCATTTGGGCGATTTGGAAACCTTTGGCGAAGACGCCGCTCCGCCCAATCCCGAGCGTGCGGCGGCTGTGCGCAGCTTTCTCGCTGCCATCGATCATCCATCAACACGTCTTCTGCTCAGTGAACTGGATGAATTGAAACAAGGTTATATTGACTATGCATTTTTGAATTCGTTCGGCAGGTTATGGGAACACAAATCTCTTGCAAGTCTGATTATAACGCCCGGTGACTGGAAGAGCGCGCTTGATCAGGCGCCTGAGCTTGTCAAACGCAAACCTGCACGGTCGCTGCTTGTTGTTGGCGAGTCTCTGGTTGGCAAGACGACATTGTTGCGGCTGCTCGCTCATCGCTTGATCGGCGATGGCTGGCAGGTATTTGAAGCTGGTGGCGCAGCACTGATGGCCGGGCAGCAATGGTTTGGCCAACTGGAAGAGCGGATCCGCCGTGTCACGAGTGAAGTGACCGTCGAGAAAAAGCTTGTCTGGTATATCCCTGATCTTCTGCAGCTGGCCAGAAGCGGCACGCATTCGGGACAAAGCGCGAGTATTCTGGAACAGATCATGCCGGCCATGACCACTGGCCAGATTGTCGTATGGACTGAAGCCAGCCCGGCCGCGTTGACACGATTGCTGCAGATGCAGCCGGGCCTGCGCAGTCTTCTGGAGTTAGCCCGGCTTGAGCCCATGGATGCGGGAACCACCCGGCCTATTGCGCGGGAAGTTGGCGCGCGGCTTGCCAATGCGCTTGATGTGACAGTGGATCCCCGATGCGTCGATGTCGCGATCGAATCTGCGGTGAACTATCTTTCACACAGTCACCTGCCGGGCTCGGCAATCTCATTATTGAAGCTGGCAATGCGCCAGGCGGGGCAGGAAGCCGGTGCAGAGATCGGGCCGCCACATGTTATTCATACGCTGTCGCAATTGACCGGCCTGCCGGAATCCATCCTTGATGCGACGGAAAAGCTGGATCTGAAGGACATTCGTGCATTTTTCAGTTCACGCGTTATGGGCCAGGAGGAGGCGGTCAACGCTGTTGTTGATCGCATAGCGATGCTGAAAGCGGGCCTCAACGATCCGGGCAAACCCGTTGGCGTTTTCCTGTTCGCCGGGCCAACCGGCACAGGCAAGACAGAACTTGCAAAGACGATGGCCGAGTTTCTGTTTGGATCGTCCGAGCGCATGATACGGCTTGATATGAGCGAGTTCCAGACTCCTGATTCCATCGCGAAGATCATGGGTGATGGTTTGCAAGGTGAAACGGGCTCCCTGATTGCGCGGGTGCGCAAGCAACCGTTTTCTGTTGTTCTGCTCGATGAATTCGAGAAATCGTGGTCTGGAATATGGGATCTGTTCTTGCAGGTTTTTGATGACGGGCGATTGTCAGATCCAGCGGGTCAGGTCGCTGATTTCCGGCATTGCCTTATCATCCTGACCAGCAATCTGGGCGCTACTGCACATCGCAGTGGCGGCTTCGGATTCGCACCGCCGGGCGACATGTTCTCCAGCGATCAGGTTTTACGTGCGATCGCGCAGACTTACCGGCCGGAATTCCAGAACAGAATTGACAGAGTGATCGTCTTCCGCCCGCTTGACCGTGAATTGATGCGCGGCATTCTGCGCAAGGAGCTGGATGATGTTCTTACACGACGCGGGTTGAAGGATCGCGACTGGGCCGTTGAATGGGAGGCTTCGGCGCTTGAGTTTCTGCTTGAGAAAGGGTTCACGCCTGAAATGGGCGCGCGTCCGCTGAAGCGTGCCATAGACAGGTATCTGCTCGCGCCTTTGGCAGCAACCATTGTCGAACGCAAATTTCCCGAAGGCGAGCAATTCCTGTTTGTGCGCAGCGATGGAAAGACTCTGCAAGCCGAGTTTGTCGATCCTGATGCCGGAGATTTTGTTGAAATCAAACCGTCTGTTGTTGCCGCACAGGCCCCGCCCGCGCTATCGCCCGGAGCTATCCTGTTATCGGCGCGTGGTAATGAAGAAGAATTTTCAGCCCTCACACATTATCTGCAAGAGATCGACGCAAGATTGCATGCACCGCATATCGACGCATTGAAGGATGACATCACTTCGAAAATGTCAGCGAACGGCTTTTGGGATGATCCATTGCGTCATGCCATACTTGCCCGTTATGCGTTGATTGATCGGGTCATGGCGGCGTATTCGACAGCTGAACATCTTCAGGCGCGGCTCGCCGCAACATCCAGCAAAAGCGAACGGCGGCCACGCGAAGTTATGTCACGTCTGGCCTTGCAGGTTTATCTTTTGCAGAAAGGTCTGGAAGACATTCTTGACGATGCTCCTGTGGAGGTTGCCGTCTCGGCTGAAGTTGCGCTCGACGGCGCTTCGGCAGACCGCACAGGGGCCCTCAACTGGTGCAATGACGTCTTGAAGATGTATCGCGTCTGGGCCGGCAATCGGAATATGCAGATCGAGGAGATCAATAAATTGCCAGGCCGAGATCTTGATGTACTGGCGGTCTCCGGCTTTGGCGCTGCGCGCATGTTAAGCCGCGAAGCCGGGCTGCATGTTCTGGAAAGCGAGGATGGTTCGAGCCGGTTTGCCGCTCGAATCAATGTAGCGCCGACTCCGCTTGGCGATCTGGCGACCGCACAACGGCGTGGACTTATTTCCAGGGCGCTTGACGAAACGGAACGGTCTAACATTGTGGTGCGGCGCTATCGCCGCGAAGGTGCGGCGCAGGGCAGCCATGGTCCTTCGTCTTCGCGGACTGTCGGCGTCGAAGACGCGCTGAAAGGGCAATTTGATCTTGTCGCGCCGGCACAGCGATAAAGTACAGTTGCCCGCTTATGGAGCAGCGCCGAGTTGTTTCAACTCAGCTTGCGCAGCATCTAGTTCAATGAATGATTTTGAACATCCGTTCGCCGCAAGTTTGAACAGGCGGATGGCTTCGTCCTTGTTGTCCTGCATCAGGGCGAGTTCCGCCGCGTAAAAGTTATATTCGCATACCTGATCTTTTTTGCGCACGGGATCGGCGTCGTCTGCAGCGGCCTGCGCCTCGGCGGACGTTAGGGATCCCTGAAAGAGTTTGATAAGCGGTGCAGGCCAGGCATCCATGTCAACCTGAGACAGATAGGTTTCAAGCCTGCTGTCGCGATTGGCGCGCCGTTCACTCATATGCAGCCACAAAGGGAAGTAGCCATAATTGGCGTTCAGCTCATACCCTTGCAAAAATTCGGCATGCGCCTTGGCGTAGTCGCGTAGCCCCATGAAATACACCCGCCCCCGATCAAAATACGGGGCGGCATCACCGGGATTGAGACGTATGGCCTCGCCAAAATCGTCGAGGGCGCGCGTGTTATCACCCTTTTTCGCGTAGGCGTTGCCGCGATTGTTATACGCATTCGTGAATTGCGGATTGATACGAATGGTTTCATCGAAATCGGCAATAGACTTATCCAGATCACCTTTTTCGTAATAGGTAGTGCCGCGACCGTTCAGGGCCTCAGTATATTTTGGATCATAGCGGAGCGCTTCTGTGTAATCGGCTATGGCGCTATCCATATCACCGGTCTGAAAATATGCGCCTGCACGGCCGTTATAGGCATAGGCAAATTCAGGTTCGACATCGATGGCGGCGCTGTATTCGGCGATGGCCTGACTGAATTCGCGGCGGAGCAGATAAATATTGGCGCGACCGGAATAGGCTTGAGCGTGGCGTGGCTCGAGCTTTATGGTGGCACTATAGTCCTGCAGGGATTTATCGAACTCTTCCTTGTCGTAATAGGAATTTGCCCGGTTATAGAGTGCGGTAACGTGATCCGGCGTCAACGCCAGTACGGAGTTGTAATCGGCGATGGCGCGGTCGAGTTCACCCTTGGCCCTATAGGCATCTGCCCGTTTTGTCAGCGTTTCAGCGTCAGGTTTCTGGCGGCGCATCAATTCGTCGAGATCGGCTATGGCGCGATCATAATCAGCCATATCAAAATAGATGCTGGCGCGGTGCGCGTAGGCTTCCACGTAGTGTGGGTCGAGTTTGACGGCTTCGCTGAAATCAGAAATGGCGCGTTCATTGTCGCCTCTTTCCTCATGGGCGCTGCCGCGATGAAAATAGGCCGTCGAGCGGCTTTTTGCGTTCTCGGTTTTATCGTCGACGATCTTTGTGCAGCCGGTGAGAATGGCAACGGAATCCTTGCCGGTACAGTTTT
>CAMDKB010000296.1 GCA_945901195.1 Rhizobium sp. Q54 | reverse complement strand
TCCCTCGATGCGCGTTGCCAGCTCGCGCGCATAGGAAGGGGCGATTGTGGAGCCGATGGCGATGATGAGCCCGGGCCTTGCGGCTTCCATCAATCCGCACTTGTTGAAGAAGGCGCGCTCCACATCCGAATCGAAGCCTACAACTACGAGGACGATCTGGCTCTCTCGAGCCACATCAGCCGGCGTTGATTCGAGTGTAACGCCCAACAACAGTGCCTTTTCCTGCGCTGTGGCGACAGGATCATATCCAAAAACCGTGAACCCTTTCGCCATGAGATGCCGCGCCATCGGGCGGCCCATGGCGCCGAGGCCTATCAGGCCAACACGCTTCAATTCGTCCATGTTTCCCCCCAAACTATCTTGTTGCTGCGCTGGAAGACTCCAGCCGCGATGACACAGGGCCGCTATCTTGCCACCTGCTCGCCCTTCAGCCAAGATAACCAACCCAATCGGGAGGATCCAGATGCATTCAGCCGAGATCACGACCTTGTCTCATGATCTGCTTGAGGGGAAGGTGCAGATGTCCGTCGCGTTCAAGAATCTCAACGGCGCGACGATTGAACAAATTGATCTTCATTTCAAGATGAAGGCGGCAGCGCGAGAAACCGAGATGGAAGTGAAGGCGCACGCGATCACGATGGCCAAGGCTTTATTGAAAAGGGCCTATGAATCCATTTGAGCCTGAATTCTGCTTTGCGAAATTGCGCCATTGCACGCTCATGCCAGGCGGCACAATGATTGATTCATCAATCCCTGGGGATTCCGCGCATCAGCGCGGATGCGCTACCGCGTCGGTATCAGTGGTGAAGCTCCACACGCCGGTCTTCTTGATGTCCATATCTTCAAGATCGCGCGTGAC
This sequence comes from Rhizobium sp. Q54, assembly GCA_945901195.1. Lineage (GTDB taxonomy): Bacteria > Pseudomonadota > Alphaproteobacteria > Rhizobiales > Beijerinckiaceae > Terripilifer. Next base: position 4,971 of record CAMDKB010000296.1, on the reverse strand, counting down.
AGGGACTTGATACTCGGCCAGCAATGTGAGCCTGTCGCGCGCCAGGTAGCTGCGTCCTGGATCGCCCAACAGCACTCTTGCGCCCCTTGAATGCAACGTGTGCAGCCAGTCTGTGACCTTTTGCGCCATGTCACGCTCGTAGCTTACATCGCCTGCAAGAACCACGTCCCAGCCGTCATCGCGGCCTATCAGATCGTCCTGCGTCGCGCGGACCCGGACGCCGTTGGATTCAGCGTTCAATGCAATCGCATCTTTCGCGAATGCGTCGATATCGCAAGCCTGAACACTGGCCGCGCCCGACTTGGCCGCTGCAATCGCGACAAGTCCCGAGCCGCTGGCAAAATCCAGAACGTGTTTTCCTGCAACCAGCTCTGGCCGGTCCAGGATAAAGCGCGCGAGCGCCTGACCGCCCGCCCAGGCAAAGGCCCAGAATGGTGGAGGCAAGCCAATTTCACCCAATTCGTCTTCGGTTTTTTGCCAGAGCGCGGTTGAATCATCGGCGACGAAAAGACTGATTTCGGGCGCGTGGGGGACCTGCAACAGCCTGGTATGCGTTGCTATGAAATTCCTGCGCTGTTGCGGTGTCACGAACCCGGTGCGAGCGTCTTCATCCATGAAAGGCCGTCCTCCGTGCGTCCGGCAGGCCTGTATTCGGCGCCCAGATAACCGCCCCAGCCGCGCCGCTGGATTTCCCAAAGCAAGGGTTTCAAATTGACTTCTCCCAGATCCGGTTCCTGCCGCAAGGGGACGGACGCAAACTGGAAGTGTCCAATGTAATCCCAGTGGCATCCCAGACGTCGCGTGAGGTCGCCCTCCATGATCTGGATGTGATAGAAGTCAAACAGAAGTTTGACGTTGGGCTTGTCAATTTCCTGCAACAATCCGACTATTTCATCTGATGTCTGGACAAAGAAATTGGCCCTGTCATATTGGTTGATCGGTTCGACAACGAGCGTCACGCCGGTTCCCTGTGCCTTCCGGCTGGCGCTTTCCATGTTTCGCAGGAAGGTATCTTTTGCGCGCGAGCGCTCTTGCGGCAGGACGACGCCACTCATGCAGTGAATGGTCAACGCGCCCAGTCTGGATGCATAGTCGAGCGCCTGATCAAAGACGCGCGCAAACTCGGCTTCCCGCCCCGGCTGCGCAGCCAACCCGAATTCGCCGCTATTGCCGGGCCGTGTGTTGAGATGATTGAGTGCGATATTGCAATCAGCGAGCCGCGCCTTGATATCCGCTACGCCATGCTCATAGGGAAATAGAAATTCTACGGCGCTGAAGCCCGCCCGCGCGGCGGCGTCAATACGATCAAGGGGCTCGTATTCTCCGAACAGCATCGATATGTTGGCAGCAAAGCGCAGGGGTTGCAAAGACGTTACGGCCACGGACATGGGTTAAGCCCTCCGCAGCCCTTATTGCATCTGATGCGAGACTTGAGAACCCGCCTTACGCGCCGGTCATCATATCCCGGTCAAGACGCGCTTGCAGGTCAACGACACGTCTGCGCAAGGATGCGTTCTCAGTTTCCAGTTCCTTCAAGCGCTCATACAGATTGGTCGCGGAAGTCGTGCCGGCCTGCACAGTGTTATCCTGAAGAAATTCCAGTCCGGCCTCGTTATCCTTCCGCCAGATGACCTTGGCTCTGAAGCTGCGGCCTTTTTGCGGGACGTGGAATTCGAAATGCTGCGGGATCGACAGATGATCATGGACAATGATTTTCGCGCCGTCTTCCGACATGTTGCGAATCTGGCAATCCACCGTCGAGGAACGGTTGTTGAATATGATTTGCGCGCCCAACATGGTTCGTGCGCGTTGCGATTTGCGGGGCTCACCCATTTCGTTCTCCCATGCCGTGACTACGGCGAACAGGGTCATAGAATGACATGGAAAATTTGAATGAAAATTATACGGGGGCCAAATATCGCCCCCTTTGCCATCAATTTGAACCTCAGGGTTAAGATGAGGTTAAATTATTTCTACTCTGCGGCTGCGCGTGTCTCGCTCTGCTCCATATCCAGCTTGCGTTGCAGCATCCGCCGGGCGCGGTTCACGCCGACATCATTGCGGGTGTCTACCTGTGTTGCGCCGGGATAGGCGCTGATCCTCTTTTGTTGCGCCTGCAAGATCGGGAAGTCCTCCTCGAACACTGTGACCATGCCGCGTGAGAAGAATTCTTCCACTTGGGGATCGTCGAAGCCAAAGGTGCGGGCAAAGGCGAAGAAATAATGACAGGTCGTTTCCGTTTCCGGCGTAGGTATGCTGAGTGCGACAAGTTCTACCTTGTGCGCACTCTTTGAAGGATCGCCATCAGTCCCGCCGCAGCCAGCATCGTAATTATTGCCGTAGTTCACACAGACATTCGGCGTCCAGTATTCAATGCACGCAAACCGGTCGACATTTCCTGGAAATCCGCCGGCCTTCTTGTAGGACGGCGGCGGCGGACGATCGAGGATCCAGCGTTCGACACGCAGGGATTCTTCGGTCTGCTTGATCACGGGGTCGAATTCCACGAGCGACATGGCCCCGATTGTCGTGGGATGAACGTAAGTCAGATGCGTGGCATCAAGAACATTATCGCAGACGAGATGATAATTGCACGCGAGAGGAACCGGCATGCACTTGGTAAATTTCCATTCGGGATGATCGGCCCAGAACATATTGGGGATTTTGGCTGGATCAGCCAGCGCTGCATCGCCGAGCCAGATCCAGACCCATTTCCAGCGTTCGACCACGGGATAAGTCTTGACGAATGCCTTCTCGGGAATCGTGGATTGACCTGGGATTTCGATCACGACACCTTTGGAATCGAACAGGAAACCATGATAGCCACAGCGAATGTGATCGCCCTCGAGACGGCCGAGGGATAGCGGCAAGTTCCGATGGCAGCAGCGATCCTCGATTGCAGCCGGCATTCCGTCGGATTTGCGCCAAAGAACGATATCCTCACCGAGGATCTTGCGCGCGAGGGGCTGTGTACCCAATTCATCTTCTACAGCTGCGATATACCAGGCGTTGCGCACAAACATGGCTGCCTCCTGCGTTTCCATTGGACCACAATTTTCGCCCGATACTGAACCATGAGCGAAACAGGCGCAATAAGCTTGGACGATAAGCCGCAGCTTGTGTGAGCTTCATTCAGGCGATAAAACGCCTCGTAGTGTGGATGGGCCGAAGGAGATAATCGTGCTGGCGAACGGCAAACTTGTCATTGAATCCAGCGCGGAAAACAGGTTTCTGGTCAACCGCGAGGTTTTCGTATCCGACGACATTCTCAAGCGCGAACGTGAAAATATATTCAATCGCAGCTGGATCTATGCCGGGCACAGTTCGGAAATCCGCAAACCGGGCGATTTTCGCAGCCGCCATGCCGCGGGTCGCCCCATCATCTTTTGCCGCGATACTCAGGGTGAAGTTCGTGTGCACATCAATTCATGCCGCCACCGGGGCGCAATGGTCTGCCGTGAACGCGAAGGCAATACGCGTGGCTTCTATTGCTTCTATCACGGCTGGACATTCAACAACGATGGCGCCCTGCGTTCAGTGCCCGGCGCTGATTCCTATGGCGAACGATTTGACAAGTCGCAGTTAGGGCTCGTGCCAGCGCCTCGTCTCGAGTGTTACAGGGATTTCTGGTTCGTCAATTTTGACGCGAACGCCCGCCCGCTTGTTGATGATCTTGCCGGTGCCAAAGAATATATCGACATCATCGTCGAGCAATCTCCCTCGGGACAAATGGAGATCATATCCGGCACTCAGGAATATGAGATCAAGGCGAATTGGAAATTGCTCGTCGAAAATTCAGTCGACGATTATCATCTGCTTTCCACACATATCACGTGGATGAATTATATGAGCCATTCGGGCGTCAACATGAAGCGTGACAAGGGTGCACTTCTGCCCATGCAGGGACGGGGCAAGGATCTGGGCAACGGCCACCTTGTGATAGACAATCCCAATTATCGCGGTCGTCCGGTGGCAGCGTGGATTTCAATTTATGGCGAAGACGCCAAGGCTGATATCGCTAATATGCGGGCAGAGCTGGTCGCGCGTCTGGGTGAAGACCGGGCGCGCCGGGTGGCCGATACCAATCGTAATCTGGCGATCTTTCCGAATCTCGTGCTGAATGACGGATCATCCGTGACAGTCAGAAATTTCTGGCCGGTCGCGCCTGATCGTATCAAGGTGACCGCATGGTGTCTTGGCCCGGTGGAGGAAACGCAGGAACAGCGGGCGCGTCGTCTCCATGCATTTCTGACCTTTTATGGACCCGGCAGTTTTGCAACGCCCGACGATGTTGCCGCTCTGGAATCGGCGCAGGCTGGTTATGCGTCCTGGCAGGAGGTGACCCACAACGATCTTTCGCGCGGCATGGGCAAGGCGTTGCCTGATCAGCTCGATACAGATGAAGAACATATCCGTGTCTTCTGGCGCCGCTGGAGCCAACTCATGGAGACGCAGTCATGAGCGCTCAGGAGGCGAACACGATGCTGCGTCAAGAAATCGAAGATTTCTTCTTTCATGAGGCGGAATTGCTTGACGATTGGGCTCTCGACGAATGGTTCAATCTGCTGACCGCGGACGCGTCGTATCTTGTTCCGCCAACTGACAAGCCGCGCGCCAGTCATCTTGATACGCTTTTTATTATTGCCGACGACATTTTGCGGCTGCGCGAGCGTGTTCTGCGCCTCAAGGATCCAGCCTGCCATGTCGAATATCCACCCTCGCGAACACGGCGCTTTATCGCCAATGTCAGAGCGCGGATGAATGGCGATGAGATCGATGCGCGCGCCAATTTCATTGTCTATCGTCACAGGCGCGGCGGCGATGTCCGCACGTTCACTGGCGAATATCGCTATCGCCTTGTGAGGCTGAATGGAGCGCTGAAGATTGCCGAGCGCCGGGCCGTGCTGGACGCAGAGGAGCTGGGCGCGTTGGGTATGGTGAGCTTCATACTTTAGCAATCTGTCAGGTTGT
>CAMDKB010000295.1 GCA_945901195.1 Rhizobium sp. Q54 | reverse complement strand
AAGGATTACGCGGCGCGTGCCCGCGCGCGCAAACTGAAGCCGGAAGAATATCAGGGTGGCTCGTCGGCAGTATCCAATCTGGGCATGTTCGGCATCAAGAATTTCTCCGCCGTCATCAACCCGCCGCACGCGACCATCCTTGCGGTCGGCGCAGGCGAAGAGCGGGTGATCGTCGAGAAAGGTCAGATGAAGGTCGCAACCATGATGAGCGTGACGATGTCGACAGATCATCGCGCCGTCGATGGCGCGCTCGGCGCAGAACTGATTTCGGCATTCCGGGATTTAATTGAAAATCCTGTGGGGATGCTGGTTTAAATTCCCCTCCCCCTTGTGGGGAGGGGTCAGAGGTGGGGGTCGCACAGACCATCAGAACAAGGCTTTCATGAGCACGGGCCGGCCAAATTATGAAAGACCTGATGCGCGCAATCGTGCACTTGCCAAAACCATGGGAAAGACCATGACGGAAGCTGAAAAAAAGCTCTGGTGGGAATTGCGCCACAGGTTGAAGCTGACGTCGACACATTTCAGACGGCAGGTTGCTATCGGTCCCTATATTGCCGACTTTTGTTGCCTTGGCGCGAGAGTGATCGTGGAAGTGGACGGTGGCCAGCACTACACAGAAGCGGGCGAAACACGCGATGCGGTACGAAGCGATTTTATGATGAACCAAGGGTTTACTGTGCTTCGGTTCACCAATGCGACCGTGTTTCAGGAGATAGACAGTGTGATTGAAACGATTGCTGGAGCTTTGTCAGAGGCAATCCTGTCCCGCGAGGGTGCGATCCCCACCCCTGACCCCTCCCCACAAGGGGGAGGGGAAATAACTGGCGTCGTTTCGCCATGACTGACTCCGCCCCCAAAACCCGCCTCAATGCAACACACATCTCCATTTTCGTGGCAGCGTTGTCGTTGTGCACGGCCTTGTATCAGGGTTATCTCAATACTCAGGCTGTCGGGGTTTTTTCGCGCGATGTCACTCACCGCGAAACCATGCGTTCGTGCCGCGAGGCGGTGGAATATTTCATGGAAGCCGAATTGCGTATCCGGCGGCTGGCATCAGCAAATCGTAGTGTTTATGGCGAGAAGGAAATCGCCGAAATGGCGTTCGAGGCGCGCCGCACGGTCACGCGCTTTGCTGCCGTGGCAACCTATCTTGCCAATTTCAATGCTGCGAAATTGCGCGAGCCCTATACAGCGATCACCGGGAATCTCGAGGCGCTGGTGACAAATGCGCAAGCAGGCGGGCTCACTGACACAGGGCCGGTCGAAGCCAGGTTTTATGCACTCAACGAAAACTGCGTCGCCTCCGTGACGCCCACCAAATGAGATCCGCGACTTAGCCGCAGAAGGATTACCGGCATGGCAAACGAATACGATATCCTCATCATCGGCGGTGGTCCCGGCGGTTATGTGGCGGCGATCCGCGCGGCGCAATTGGGTTTCAAGACGGCGGTGATCGAGCGCGAGCATCTGGGCGGCATTTGCCTCAACTGGGGCTGTATTCCGACAAAGGCTCTCCTGCGTTCGGCGGAAATCTATCATTACGCCACGCATGCCAAGGACTATGGCCTGACGATTGAAGGCAAAATTTCCTTCGATCCTGCCGCCGTGGTCGCGCGCTCGCGGGGTGTGTCTGGAAAGCTTAATGGCGGCATCGGCTTCCTGATGAAGAAGAACAAGATCGACGTGATCTGGGGCGAAGCCGCCATCACCAAAGCCGGTGAAGTCACTGTGGCTGCGTCCAGGAAAAAGCCCATGGAGCCGCAACATCCCGCGCCCAAGGGGATGCTGGGCGCAGGCACATATACGGCCAAACACATCATCGTCGCCACAGGCGCCCGTCCGCGCGCACTGCCGGGCATTGAGCCCGATGGCAATCTGATCTGGACCTATTTCGAAGCGATGGTTCCCAAGGAATTCCCGAAATCACTTGTTGTCATGGGCTCGGGCGCCATCGGCATCGAGTTTGCGAGTTTCTACCGCACCATGGGCGCGGAGGTGACGGTTGTTGAAGTGCTGCCGCAGATCATGCCGGTGGAAGATGCCGAGATTTCGGCGTTTGCGCGCAAACAGTTTGAGAAACAGGGCATCAAGATCATGACCTCCACAAAGGTTGTGAAGGTTGAAAAAGGCAAGAACGACGTCACCTGCAAAATCGAGGACGACAAGGGCGCCAAGCAGACACTCAAGGCCGACAGGCTGATTTCCGCCGTTGGTGTCGTCTGCAATACGGAAAATCTCGGGCTTGAGAAACTCAACATCAAGATGGATCGCGGCGCGATCGTGACGGATGGGCTCGGGCGTACGAATGTACCTGGCGTCTACGCCATTGGCGATGTCGCGGGACCGCCGATGCTCGCACACAAGGCGGAGCATGAAGGTGTAATCTGTGTTGAAGCGATCAAGGGCCTGCATCCGCACGCCATGGAAAAAACCATGATCCCCGGTTGCACCTATTGTCATCCGCAGGTCGCCAGTGTCGGCCTTACAGAGGCGAAGGCGAGAGAGCAGGGGCTTGCCATCAAGGTTGGCCGCTTCCCCTTCGCGGGCAATGGCAAGGCTATCGCGCTTGGCGAACCAGAAGGCATGGTGAAGACCATCTTCGACGCCAAGACCGGCAAGCTGCTGGGCGCGCACATGGTCGGCGCTGAAGTCACCGAACTCATTCAAGGCTTTGTTGTGGCCATGAATTGCGAGACGACCGAGGAAGAATTGATGCACACGGTCTTCCCGCATCCTACGCTATCAGAAATGATGCACGAGAGCGTGCTCGACGCCTATGGCCGCGTCATTCATACGTGAAGCTGATGCCTTGTCAGACATTGGCAGGGCAGGGCGCGGTCAGTCCCTCGGCCCCACGTGGCGTAGGCTGGGGAAAAGTCAGGGTTTGATGTAGCTCCAGCCCTGTTCCTGCAATTCCATCATGCGAACGACACCAGCGATCACGACCTTCGCCTTTGGTGTGATCGGGATTTCCTTGCCCTCGGCTTTTTTCATATTGTCCATGGTGTTGGCACAGGCAGCAAAGCTGACATTGGGCATGCTTTGCGAGAATGAGATAATGCGCTCTTTGACCGGCGATGTATCTTCCCGCAGCATGTGAAGCCCCGGACCATAGGCGACGATTTCGATCTGAACATCCTCGCCCTTGTCGGCGTAGAATTGCGAGACATTGGCCGCGTTGTTGAGCGCCAGGTTCATCTTTGCGGCATCGTTGTCGTCAACATGGATGACCAGCCTGTGCTCACGAGGAGCCTTGTCTTCTGCGGTGGCGGGCAGGGCGGCGAACACCAGAGCGAATGCCAGGACGAGGTTTTTGAACATGATGGCGCTTTCTGAATTGGAGGCCCTATCGGTTCAGCGCGAACGTATGCGCGGCAAGGGCAATGCGAGCAGGTCTTTTTTCGAAAGGGGCGCTGTTGCCACCTTTCCTCCGTCATCTTTGTCTGCAATGAATGGGGAGGTCCAGTCACTGTCTCCATAGGAGTATTACATGAATACCGTTTATCCCGCCATGGGCACCCCAGGCGTTGGCTTCATCATGATGCTGATCATCGGTGGCATCGCCGGCTGGATCGCCGAGAAAGTGACAAAGTCTGATCACGGAATTCTGACCAATATACTTGTGGGCATTGCAGGCTCGTTCGTTGGGTCGCGCCTTGCCGAAGTCCTCAATATTGGCGTGAGCGGAACGATTGCCCATATCCTGGTTGCGGTTGCCGGGGCGATCATTCTGGTCTTCGGCTGGCAGGCCATTCGCGGTCGCCGGCAGGTCTAGACTGCATGTCAATTTACAGGCTGCGCTTGGAAGTGCGGCCCTGATCGCATAGATAAGGCTGCAAGTGACGCGCATGCGTCTGCGGAGCCCCATATGGCCGTTGTTATTGATACTCTCAGGAACGATTCACGCGGCAAGGGTGCAGGGGACGAGGTTGTCCGCCCCCGCCACCCGGAAAAAGCGCATCGGCCTGATCAGCCGATCCTGCGCAAACCGGACTGGATTCGCGTCAAGGCGCCGGGATCTCCGCTTTATGCGCAGACCCGCGCAATCGTGAAGGAGCACAAGCTCGTTACGGTCTGCGAAGAGGCAGGGTGCCCCAATATCGGCGAGTGCTGGGAGAAAAAGCACGCCACTTTCATGATCATGGGGGACACCTGCACGCGCGCTTGCGCCTTTTGCAATGTGCGGACGGGAATGCCGAATGCGCTCGACGCAAGTGAGCCTGAACATGTCGCCGACGCAGTGGCGAAGCTGGGACTGTCGCATGTCGTCATCACGTCGGTGGATCGTGACGATCTGAAAGACGGCGGCGCAAAACATTTCGCCCTCACAATCGAGGCGATCCGCGGCGTATCGCCGGCCACCACAATCGAAATTCTGACGCCTGATTTCCTGCGCAAGGAAGGCGCGCTTGAGATTGTCGTGGCGGCACGGCCAGATGTGTTTAATCACAATCTGGAAACAGTTCCGTCCAATTATCTGCGCGTGCGGCCAGGCGCGCGCTATTTCCATTCCATCCGCCTGCTGCAGCGGGTGAAGGAACTGGACCCCACGATTTTCACCAAATCCGGCATCATGGTCGGGCTTGGCGAAAGGCGCGAGGAAGTGCTGCAATTGATGGATGATCTGAGGTCGGCGGATGTGGACTTTCTGACAATCGGCCAATATCTGCAGCCCACGCGCAAGCATCATCCGGTGATTGGTTTCATCACACCCGACGAATTTAAATCCTATGAAACAGTCGCGATGACCAAGGGATTTCTGCTGGTTTCAGCGACGCCGCTGACGCGATCCTCGCACCATGCGGGGGAGGATTTTGCAAAGCTGAAAGCGGCGCGACTCAGCAAGACCCAACGTGTTGCCGCCGTCTGAATATCCGGGGAGAAAACCAGTCATGAACGCCATACCGCTCTTTCATCTTGCGTTTCCGGTCAAGGATATTGCGGAAGCGCGCAGCTTTTACGGGAGTCTTTTGGGCTGTCCGGAAGGGCGCAGTGCGGAAAACTGGGTCGATTTCGACTTTTACGGCCATCAGATTGTCGCTCATCTCGCCCCGTCGGAAATCGGTCACAAGGCGACCAGCGCCGTTGACGGGCACGATGTCCCTGTCCGCCATTTTGGTGCGATTTTGCCGATGAATGAGTGGCAGAAGCTGGCTGACAAGCTGAACGCGGCGGGAACGAAATTCATCATCGAGCCGCACGTTCGTTTCAAGGACGAGCCCGGAGAACAGGCCACGATGTTCTTTCTTGATCCTTCGGGCAATGCGCTCGAATTCAAATCCTTTTCTGACATGAGCCAGGTTTTCGCGAAATAGGCCCTGGCGTCTTTGGGCGTCCGCCGAATTCGTTTGTGAATCCGGTAGCTTCGGCCGGATGAATTTACCGTTCCGGTTTAGGTTAAAAAAGGGTTTCGATAGCGTTGCCGATTGTGAATATTTAACCGTCTCCGCAGGGTTGGTGGCGGGGGTCTTGGTTATGGGTGGCAGCGACATGAACGACAGACGGCGGACCCAACGTAACCGTGTCTATTGGGGTGGTGAAATCTCGTTCAGTGAGTATCTTGAGCCCTTTGAATGCGTCGTGCGCGACATTTCGGTAGAAGGCGCCCGCATTTGTCTCGCAAATAACACAAAATTGCCGGAGGCTTTCAAGTTGTGGGTCGCGTCGCGGCAGATGCACGTGCGGGTAAGGCAGATCTGGCGGGAAGGCCCCGTGGCAGGCATTAGAATTGAGGGATTCGAGCCTCCGAAATCAGCAATTGACGCGTCAAAACCAGTGGTGCCCAAAGCAGCCATCCGTAACTTTTGAGCTTTAGTAGTAACTGCCCA
>CAMDKB010000294.1 GCA_945901195.1 Rhizobium sp. Q54 | reverse complement strand
GCCGCCAGCGACAGCAATCGCCGGCTCTGGTTGTTGTCCCTGGTCCGCTTGGCCAGCCCACGAAGCTCGGCAGCGGAATAATCGGTTCGCAATTTCAAGGCTGAAGGCATAACGCGACTCTCCTCGCGCCGAAAGAATCAGAATTTTCGTGTCGGGGGAATCCCCATGGGTCAGGACGTCATGCCGTTGGTATTAGTCCACTCGGGGCCAAGCAAGTCCACAATCGTGGAAAGGCATATATGTGGATAACGAGCCTTCCAAGCTGAATACGAGGGTTCGATTCCCTTCACCCGCTCCAATTTCCCTCCTCCTCCTGCCAATTTCACTGCTGCCGACTATTCGCTCCAGCCGATGATGGGCGTGAACATTTCGTCGGCGGGTGGGGCTTTTTCTATGAAATGCTGCTCTACCAGATAGGTCATGAACGCTTCGAGGATCTTTCGGTTGGCGTTGACGCCGTAGGGCCATGGATTTTTGCCCATCAGCGCATCCATTTCGGCGATTTCTTCATGCATCCAGGGCAGCATCAGGCGTTGGGCGCCGGAGAAGCGCATCTGCTGGACGGCCCATTTCTTGGATTCTTCGCATGCCTTGTAGAGGCTTTCGGGAATCCAGGGATGCTCGCGATAAAGGTCCTCACGGATGACGATGGTGTGCATGATCGGGTGGAACCCGGTGCGCTGAAAATATTCCTTCTCCCGGGCGCGATAGTCGGGAAAAAGCCGGGCGACGTTCTTGCCGCGATCGAGGGCGCCAGGGCGGCGGGCGCCGAAATAAGCGTCGATCTCGCCCGCTTCAAGCATGTCGTTCAAGGTGCGGTCCGGCGGGATCATTTCGATGGAGACGGGGCGTACTGGCCGCAGATCCATTTCGTCATCGGGCGCGCGCGGTTCGTTGACGCCGCCCTCCACCCACTTGATCGTGTCGAGATTGACGCCGTATTCGTGCTGCAGGATGCCACGCAGCCAGACGCCAGCTGTCTGCCTGTATTCCTGCACACCCACGCGCTTGCCTTCGAAATCGCTCGGCCCCTTTATTCCTGCGTTCTTGTTGATGAAGAGAAAGCCGTGCCGGAACACGCGCGAAGGGAAAACGGGAATGGCTACAAACGGAAAATGTTCGCGCGCGCGCGTTCGCATGATCATGTAATGAGCCATCGACATTTCCGCGACATCGAAAGACTGCGACTTGATCATCCGCGCAAAAATCTCCGGCGGCGACTGGATGGCCAGATAGCGCAGATCGATGCCTTCGGGCTGCACAATCCCCTGCGCCAGCGCTTCCATGCGATCGTAGGGGCCGCAGGCCATGGTGAGGGCGAGTTTCTTCATGCTTTCCTCCGGGTTCCGGCAGATACAAAGGACGCGCGTTCGCGCTTGCCAAAGCGAAGAGGCAGGGCTCATCACTTCGACGCCAGTAGATGATGTCGCAGGCGGCAGGTCAATCATGGGTCCGGAAGCAGGCTGGCGCAGGTGTGGTCATTTTGCGGGCAAAGGCAGGCGCCTCGCGCCCCAACGCGATCATCGCGGCGCTGAGGCGGGGCTCTTTATGGGTGGGCTGATACCCGGGCGTATTGCGCATGTCTTGTGATTATGCTGACGTGGCAAGGAAGATCACCATCGCGCGCGCAATCAAAAACTGCAGGAAACGTCATGACCAGATACTCGATCGGCCAGCCTGTGCGCCAGGTGGAGGCGCCGCGTTTGATGAAAGGGCAGGGGCGGTTCACCGACGACATCATGCTCGACCGGCAGGCCCATGCGGTGTTTCTGCGTTCGCCCCATGCCCATGCTGAGATCGTCAGCTTGGACGTCTCGGCCGCCAACCAGATGCCCGGCGTCCACGCGATTCTCACCGGGGAGGACTATGCGGCGGACGGGCTTGGCGATGTGAAGGGCCTCTCGCCCGCCAAAAAGCGCGATGGCTCGCCCATGTTCCGGCCGCCCCGGCCAGGAATCACCCGTGACCGGGTGCGCCATATTGGGCAGACCGTGGCGATCGTGATCGCCGAATCCATTGCCGAGGCCAAGGATGCCGCCGAACGGATTGAGGTCGAATACAAGATTTTGCCCGCGCATTTTGATACGGCCACGGCCAATGTCGCGGGCGCGCCGGCAGTGTGGGACGAATGCCCCAATAACGAGCCCGTCTATGCGATGAAGGGCAGTCGCGAGGCCGCAGACAAGGCTTTTGCCAGCGCGGCGCATGTCGTGAAAGACCGATTCATCGTCAATCGTGTGGCCGCCAACACGATGGAGCCGCGCGCTGTCGTCGCTGATTACGATGCGGGCCGCGAACATTACACCATCTATGCCTGCCATCAGCGGCCCTATGTCTGGCGTTCGATGATGACGAAATTCGTTTTCAACATCGGTGAAAACCAGATGCGGATCATCGCCGGGGATGTTGGCGGTTCCTATGGCATGAAGGGAGGGCTCTATACGGAAGTTCCCGTAGTCGCCTGGGCATCCAAGCGCGTGGGTCGTCCCGTCAAATGGAATTGCGAGCGCAGCGAAGCGCTGGTTGCCGATGACCAGGGCCGGGACATGGTGATCGACGCAGAGCTCGCCCTGGACAAGGATGGCAAGTTTCTGGGCGTTCGCTTCTCCTCACGCAACAATGTCGGCGCCTATATTTCCATGCTTGGGTTCCTGTCGACGCTCAACATTATCAATGATGTCGGGGGACCGTATCAGATGCTCGCCATATTCTCGGAAGCTGCGGCAATGCTGACCAACACCTTACCGGTCTCAAATTATCGCGCGCCCGGTGGCGCCCCCAGCGCCTATGTCATCGAGCGCCTTGTGGATATGGCGGCGCAGAAAATCGGCATGGATCCCGCAGAATTGCGTCGCCGCAATCTCATCCCGCCTTCCGCCATGCCCTACAAGACGGCCAATGGTGCGACCTATGATTGCGGTGACTTTCCTGCATTGCTGGAGAAGTGCATCAATACAGCCGATTACGCCGGTGCGGCCAAACGCCGAAAAGAATCGGCGGCGAAGGGGCTTTTGCGCGGTGTCGGTTTGTCTTGCAGCATCGATCCATCGGCCGGGCCTTCGCCGGAAGCTGCTGAATTGCGTTTCGATCCGGGCGGGACTGTCACCATTCTTGTGGGTTCCACGGCAGGCGGACAAAGCCACGAAACCATATACACGCAGATCGTTTCGCAGACCCTTGGCATGGACGCGGAGAAGATCCGCGTGATCGAAGGCGATACGGATAAATTGTCGTGGGGCACCGGCACGGGCGCCGCGCGCACAGCGACAATCGGTGGCACAGCGGTCTTCAAGGCGACCGAAAAGATCATCGCGAAAGCCAAGCGCATTGCCGCACATATGCTGGAAGCTGGCGTTGATGATGTGAAGTTCGATGACGGCATTTTTAGCGTTGCCGGCACCGATCACAGTGTAAAGTTTGCAGATGTTGCGCAGGCGGCTTTCGAGCCGTCAAAACTGCCGAAGGACATTGAAATCGGACTTTACGAGACGGCGACATGGTCGCCCGATAGCGGAAACATTCCCAATTCCTGCCATATCTGCGAAGTGGAGGTAGACCCGGAAACCGGTGTCGTGAAAATTGACCGCTATACTGCGGTGCACGATGTCGGCGTGGAGTTGAACCCGTTGCTTGTCGAAGGACAGGTGCATGGCGGCATCGCCCAGGCGGCGGGGCAGGCCTTGATGGAAACCATTGTCTACGAAGAGGGCAGCGGGCAGATGCTCTCGGGCTCCTTCATGGACTACGCGATGCCGCGTGCGGACAATTTCTCTTTTTTCGATATTGATCGCAATCCGGTGCCGACCAAGACCAATCCATTGGGTGTGAAAGGGGCTGGTGAATGCGGCACTGTTGGCGCATTGCCCGCCGTGATGAATGCGATCAACGATGCACTCGCCCCACTGGGAATTAAGAATATTTCAATGCCAGCAACGCCAGACAAGGTCTGGCGGGCAATTGAAGACGCCAGAGCAGGCAAGGTCTGATTATGCTTTCCCGGATCGCTTTAGCGGTCCGGGATGATAATTGCATATTTTAAAATTCAATAATCCTTGGCCCTGATGGATATCATGCGATCGATCACCGGCTGCGGCGTATCATAAAGCCGGTCGAGCACCTTCCCGACGGCAGTATGGTCCAGAGGATCTACCTCGATATTCAGCTTGTTTGTTTCGGCGAGAAATTCGGGATCCTTCATCGTATCCATGAAAGCCTTGCGCAGCGCGTCAAGTCTGTCCTGGGGAATGCCGGGCGGGCCGCCTACGGGACGGGCGGCTTCCCAATTGCTCGCCATCACGGTCATGATCTGTTTGGCTGTGTGATCCTTCACAAGATCAAGAATCATGGGCACATCTGGAATTTCCAGATTTTTGGTCAAGCCCAGTTGCACGAGTATGTTGATCTGCTTTTTGGCGAGCCATTCAGGCCGCGCGGATTTCACACTGGCCAATGTAAAGCTGCAAAATCCGTGCAATTCGCCGCGCTCCATGGCGATTCCGACCGCTGCACTGTCGGGGTAGCCGCTCACCGGCTTGAATTTGGTGCCGAGAAAATCATTGATCAGCTGAGGAAACAGATAACTGTCGGTAAAGCGGCCAATGCCGCCGACCAATGTTTCCTTCGTGTACACGTCTTCAAAGCGATTGATGCCGCTGGTATGCCAGGTGAAACACAGCGGAGTGGAACGGCTGACGCTGCCAAGCCAAGTGTATTTCTTCACATCGAAGCGCACTGCATCATTCTTGAAGAGCGGCTCCATGAATACATTGACAACCAGGCCGATCGCGGTGCCGTCCTTTGGGGCGACGTTGTAAAGATAATTGGCCATGGTGAGACCGCCAGCGCCCGGCATGTTTTCGACAACCATGTTTGGCTGGCCCGGAATATGACGGCCCATATGGCGGGCGACGGCGCGGGCATAGACGTCAAAGCCGGTGCCCGGACCATAGCCGACCATCATGCGCACATTTTTACGCGCGTAAAATTCGCCGGGCGATTGTGCCTGCGCCAGCGAGCAAAATGCTGATGCCAATACAATTGCAGCGACGCCTGAAAGGCTTGAAGTGCGCATGGCCATCCCCGGATTGAATTATTGATTTTGTGGAAGGATGACTGCGGATTTCAACTTTGGCAAGCCTGTCCCGATTTGAGGTCAATATCGAATTTGCAGCCTTTGGTGATTTTGCGCCCTTTGCGCTCTATCGCTTTTGCGCCACCTTGCGCTAACATGAGGGCAAAATAGAGCCGGAGGATTGTCTATGAACATTCACAGCAGACCCGCAGCACCGGGGCTCGAAGCGCTTGATATCGAGGAGTCCACAGGATTTGCACGCGCCCGTGTCGGCCTCATCATTCCCTCAAGCAATCGGCTGACCGAACCTCATTTCCGCGCCTATATGCCAGCGGATATCGGCATCCATGTCACAAGGCTGCAGATGACTGGGCGGCACAGCAAACCGCTGGATATGCTGGCGAAGGAAGTGGAAGTTGCAGCCAGTTCGCTGGCGGACGCCAAATGCGATGTCATCGTATTCCATTGCACCGGCAATTCGATGGAACATGGCCCGGCGGGTGAGAAAGTCCTGCTCGATGCGGTGCGTTCGCAATCGGATGCCGTTGCCCTCACAACTGCGCAGGCCGTCGTCGATGCCCTCAAGGCCGTTGAGATCAAGAAACTGGTTCTGATTTCGCCCTACGAACAGGAAACCAACGATCACGAGATCGATTATCTGCGCGACCTGGGCTTTCAGACACTGCACGATGTCGCGCTGAAAGTTCCGATGGCGAAAGGTTATCTGTCGGTGCCGCCGTCGCGCTGGGTCGAGGTCGTCAACGACAATCTGCGCAATGAGGCGGACGGTTATTTCCTTTCCTG
>CAMDKB010000293.1 GCA_945901195.1 Rhizobium sp. Q54 | reverse complement strand
CTCGCCGATCAACGACAACAGATTTTTAAGAGATGATGGATAGCAAAACAGGATGTCAGGCTGAAAGCTGCGCAACGCTGCCTTGAAATGACAGATTGTCTCGGCATTGAGGTGGTGAGCTGAGAAAATGCGGCGTTGCGGTCCTTCATCGATCCAAAACGGGGCCGTCATATCGCTGGCGAATTTGATGGAATCGCCGCGCAAGACAGCGATACGCGCGCTCGACGGTTCAATGGCAAATTTGGAACAAATATAATCGATTGTGGCCTGTTCGAAGACAGCAGACTTCCATGAACGCATAAGTTTCATCGGCTGGCCGGTGGTGCCACCCGTCAAAGCGGGAATGGCCGGCAACAGTGCCGATGTCGAAAAGTCGTTTTCTTGCCCCAGCATCTGCGCCTTTGTCAGGAGAGGCCAGTCCGCAAGGTTTTGACTTTGTGCTTGCCCGGCATAACCTTTCAGAGTGCGCGCGCGTTGGAGTACGCGTGCAATTTGTTTGTTCTGAAAGTTTACACGTGCAGTCGAATCCATGGCTTCGGCATCCGCGATGTGGCGACGTGCTGCGCCATAAAAGCCCGGCGGGCGGCGCAACATGCTGTTGGCGAATGGGATATGCTTGAGCCGCTCGAACATGATCAACTCGCTTAATGTATAGAGCGCAAGGCGCGGACGTTGTTTTCAAGAAGCATGAACGCCCAGAGCTTGTCAGGCATGTCGGCCTTGCCAGTCATATGCCAGTCAACAACCTGTTCCAGGGCTCCAGGGCGAAAATAGTCTTTTTGCCAGGAGTTCCACATCGCGCCGACAAGGCGATCACGTAATGTGGTACGGAACCAGCGTGACAGGGGGAGATCGAACCCGACCTTGCGTCTGTCGATGCAATTGTCTGGTACATGAGCGCGCGCAACTTTGCGCAGCAGCACTTTTTGAGTAAATCCCGATATGAGGAGATGTTCGGGCAAGCTTGCAGCGAAGTCGGATACTTCACGGGTGATGAACGGCACGCGCGCTTCAACCGAGGCATGCATTGTTGCGCGATCGGTGGCGGTTAACATATCGTCAGGCAAGCGGTATTTCTGGTCGAGTTGCAGGGCGTCGTGCAGAGTGCCTGCCTGGGGAACTGATCCAGGTTGTACTGAAAACGTTCGCTTGATCATGTGGGGTTCGAAGATTGTACTGGTGCCATAGAAGGAACAGCGCTGCGTCGCCATGCGGGCTGCATTTACGAGGCGTGTCTTGTGAGGCGCGAAGCGATCAATCATGGATGGAACAAAAGGGGCAAGACGCCCCAGCGTGTGCAAGCGCTTTGCTAAAGTGAAGCGCCATTGCTGGTGATAGCCACCGAAGAACTCATCGGCGCCTTCGCCTGCCAGCAAGACCTTGTGTCCAGCTTCGCGTGCGAAATTCGAAATGGCGTAGAGAAGAACGGTAGAAGGGTTGGCGACTGCATCGTCCATGACCAGTGGCCACTTGTCGAGAAGCGCGAGAAAGTCATTATCCTCGCAGTAGACTATGTGGTGTTTGAGTCCGTACCGGCGAGCGAGCGCTGCGGCATAGTCGCTTTCATCATAGGCCTTGTCACGAAAGCCCAGGGTGAAAGCAGTAAGCCGGTCAGTCTTGCCTGCGGCCAAAGCAGTTATGAGGCTGGAATCAATGCCACCGGACAACAATGCGGCGACAGGAACGTCCGAGATAAGATGACGCTCCACAGATGCTGTCAAGATATCGTCGAGCTCGGCGGCAAGATCTGCTTCGTTCGAGCTACGCTGCAGGATCGGGCGTTCGGTCTGCCAGTTCAAACAGGTGAGTTCCCACGTGTCGAGATCGAGCATATAGGCCAGGCCTGGTTGAACTTCGATCACATCCTTGAAAATCGTATTTGAGCCGCGCATGCCACGTGACATGTAATATTCAAGGAGCGCCTGTTCGTTGATTTCCTTTTTTGACAACGCCATGAGCGGATGCAGCGTTGAGGCAAACGCAAACGCGTTGTCATTCTTGAGAAAGTACACCGGCTTGATGCCGAATCCATCTCTTGCAATAATGATGCGATGATTGCGTTCGTCGTGATAGCCAAATGCGAACATGCCGCTGGCGCGGTTCAGAAAGCGAAAGGGGTCGCCAGATAGGCCGCGCAGAAGAACTTCAGTATCGGAACGGGTTTCGTAATTTGCAGTGGTGTCCCGGATGTCCTTGAAATTGTATATTTCGCCATTGTAAACCAACGTACCGTTGCTGTCGCTCATCGGCTGAGCGCCGCCTGAAATATCGATGATGGAAAGGCGCGCATGGTGCATGTCAATAACGCCATCGGCGTTATAGTTTATTGATTTGCTGTTGAAGGAATCTGGTCCGCGCGTCTGGAGATACGTCTTCGAGATACGCGCGAAACGTTGCTGCAGTTCAGTGTCTGTCTTTCGGAGCGCCAGGCCTGCTATTCCGCACATGTCATTTCATCCGCATTTCGAGCCGCGTGAAGCTGCCCGGTAAAGTTTCGAGCGAAGGTCATTCAAGGCCCTCGGTCTGGAGAGTTTGCATCCTGTCCCAGTTAAGTGTTTCAATCTGGAACAGGTCACTCGCTCATAGATTTAACTTCAAGTGGCGTGCCATGATGTTGACGCCACGCCACACGCCTTGTTTACCCGGGGGGATTAATGTGTGGCATCATTGGAGGGCTGAAACAGATGAACCCCCGGGAGACGTATATGGGTGGCAATTTGAAATGGTATTTTGCGCGCCTTTCCGATATGGGGCCTATTGAAATTGCCCATCGTTTTGTTGAACTCTACCGCAAGCGGCGACTGGCGGCGATCACTTCGGATTGGGACTTCTTCAGAAGTCAGGGAGATGAAGTGTTTGCGGATCTTTCCGGCCTTCGTGCACGACTGGTTTTGGCCGGGCCATACGTGGTTGACGATGTATTAGCGCAAGCACGTTTTCTCGGACATAAGTCCGAAGCGATACAGGATGGCGCTGCAGCTGGCTCAATCGAAGACTGGTTTGTCGATCCCGTTTCGATGCGCAGTTGGCCCGGCGCCCAGTTGTCAGCGTTTTCGGTGAATGTGCGCTCGACAAGCGCATCGCCCGGGGCAAGCCGGCGATTCGGAGATGTCAAATTTGTTTGGGAGCCCAATCGCCTGCAGATATTGCAACCGCTGGCCTGCATCATCGCTGGAGGCGGACCTGAATGTGAAAAGGCTCAAGCTGTAGCTCTGGATATTGTTAGCAGGTGGATGGCTGCGAACCCACCGTATCGCGGTGTAAACTGGGTTTCGGGTATCGAGCTTGCTTTGCGGATCGTCTCGGTAACGCTTCTGGTTGCGGCGCTGGATATGGCTGCGTTAACCCTAGGGCAGCGGCGAATGCTGATCACTTTTGTTCGTGCTCATGAACATATGCTTGATCGATTGCCTTCATTGCATTCGTCGGCCAACAATCATCGGGTTGCAGAGGGGCTCGGGCTTTTCTTGTGCGGTGTTCTGTTGCCTTCAGGTGAACGGAAGTTCCGGTTTCGTTCACAAGGCCGGGACATTCTTCAGCATGAGGCCTTGCTGCAGATCACTACTGATGGGGTCGGCGCAGAGCAATCACCAAGCTATCAGGCATTCAGCATGGAACTGATCGCATTGGGTGCGCTGATTGGTTCGGATACAGGCAATGCTTTTGAGCAACCTGTGCTTGAACGGCTTTTGGCGGGAGCTCGTTTTCTGAGCGATTTGCAATTTGGTGACGGTGAAGTTCCTGGCATAGGGGACGATGACGAGGGGAGGGTTATTCTGGCTCCCCATGTTGATGAACCAAATTATGTCGCTTCTGTATGCACGAGTGTGGCAGCGCTCTGTGATCTGAATTCAGAAACAACCTCCGCCAGGCCGGGCTATCTGAGGGAGCGCCTGTTTGGTGTCCCGTTGAAAGACGTAGAGGCCCGCCTTGCTCCGGGGCTGCGGGTCTATGAGAAGGGTGGCTATTCGGTTCTTCGACGAGACATATGTGGCCATAAAGTCCATCTTGTTTTCGATCATGGGCCGCTTGGCTATCTCTCGCTTGCAGCGCATGGGCACGCGGATGCGCTGTCGATTTGGTTAACGGTTGATGAAAAGCCGGTGTTTGTTGATGCAGGTACATGGCTTTATCATTCAGGCGAAATCGCGCGCAACACACTTCGCAGCTCCCAATCGCACAACACACTATCAATTGGAGGCCTGTCACAAAGTGAACCATCAGCGGCCTTCAGCTGGAAGAATAAAGCGCATGCGTGGCAGTGCGGGGCGGACGAATCGCTTGCTGTGGCGGATGCGAACTGGGCGATGGCGGGGGAGCATGATGGTTACAAGGGCCGGTTGGGCATAGTTCATCGCCGGGAAATTCTGGGACGCGTAAATGGTTTTGTCATTGCCGACAGGTTGAGTGGAGATGCGCTTCCTCAGCCGGTGGAAATTGCGTTTTTGTGCCATCCAGCCATTGAAATTGTCATGCAGGAGGGGGTCATCGAGCTTTGGCGCCGGGAGCAAGGCATGCAGAAATTTGTGCTTCGGATGCGCGCGCCAGAGGGCTTCACCGTTCATGTTACAGGGGCAGAGGACCCTGCAGGTCTACCCCGTTATTCCCCAAGATTTGGTGAGACAACTGACACGGCAAGAGTTTTGCTTATTGGACAGCTGGGAACGCAGCCTTGTCTTACTTTGTTCGAATTCGAGACAAAGTATTCGTAGCAGATTGGAATGACCCGATGGACGATACATATCGGTTTCCTGTAACAGCATCTATGCCAGCGGACCGCGCTGGCCTGGCCCGTGTGCTTATAGTGACACCAGTGGGACTTGAAGGCCGAGGTGGAATCGACCGTCTCAACCTTTATTTGCATGGCTATCTTTTGCAACGCGGGGACGCGTCACACCTGACTTTCATCGGGAGTCGCGGCGAATTACCGGGTCCAGCATGGGGCATGACCTTCGTTTCAGCCATGTTCCAGTTCGTTTTCCACTGTCTGAGCGGCAAGCACGATATTGTGCATATCCATGTTTCAACAAGCGGAAGCGCCCTTCGAAAAGTGGCCTTTGCTCTCCTGGCCTGGCTGATGAGAATGCCTTATGTCATTCAGTTTCATGGCATGATGTGTGCCGAATACGAACAGGCCCGGCCGTTGTGGTATCGGGCGCTTGCCTTAAGCGCGCGGGGCGCTCAGCAGGTCATTGCATTGGGTGAAGCCTATCGGCCCACTTTTGAACGTATGGGTGTCAATCCCACGAGAATATGCGTCATCTACAATGGCATTCCTGATATCGGTGATAACGCGGTGATCCCGCGGCCAGAGCAGGAGAGTGTTCGTATCTTGTTTTCCGGCGAAGTGGGTGAACGAAAGGGAGCCTTGTTGTTAATTGAAGCCTTGGCTCAGTTGGCGAATAGCAACACGCGCTGGACGTGTACGATTGCAGGCAATGGCGATCTGACCGTGCCCAAGCAGGCGGTGCTGGATGCGGGCATAGCGGACCGCGTGAATTTCACCGGCTGGATCGGCATAGATGAGATCCACAACCTTATGCGCGAATGCGATATCGTGGTGTTGCCCTCGCGCGCTGAAGCACTTCCGCTTGCGCTCATTGAAGGCGCGTCGGCTGGTGCTGCACTTATATCTTGCGATATTGGCGCGGTTCGCGATGTTGTTGTTGATGGCGTCAACGGTCTCATAGTCAAGCGCAACAGCGATGATATTGCTGTCGCGCTGGAGCGGCTCTTGTCTGATCCAGGTCTTCGACAGGGCATGCAACTGGCGTCGCGGCAAATCTATCGGGAGCGGTTTCAGGTTTCGCATTTTGCCAGTTCGATACTGGGAACATACGCGGCGATACTCCGCCATTGACCCCGTAAATGCGGGCCTTCGTTGGAAAGCCGCCGG
>CAMDKB010000292.1 GCA_945901195.1 Rhizobium sp. Q54 | reverse complement strand
AACGCAAGATGCAAGGCTTCAAAAGCCGAGGATCCGCCCAAAGATTTCTCTCAACACACGCCGCCGTCTACAACACCTTCAACGTCCAGCGACACCTGATCTCGGCAACGACGCACCGGGCCTTCCGGGCTTCGGCGATGGCCGAGTGGAGCGATGCCGTCGCCATCGCCTGAACACAGGACGAGCAGGTGATCATTGCGTTCTGCATTCAACAAGTTGACAATGCCGTTCGTAGCGCTCATGCGGCGTAAGAGGCGGCTTGTTCCAGACATGGGAAAAATGCGCGAACTTCATGGGATATCCTTGAGTGAATGCAATCAGAACGGTTCAAAGCCACGCAGCGCCGGTATCACCTTCTCGCCGAAGAGCCTGACGGAACGCAGCAGGTCCTCTTCCGGCATGTCGGCGAAATTGAATTCGCCCAGAAAAGTGTTGAACACACCTTCCTCGGAGATGGCGCGCAGCTTTTCCGCAACCGTTTTTGCTGAACCAACGATGACAAGATCGTTCTTGAGAAGATATTCGGGGTTGAAAACATTGGCCATGATTTCCGCTGCGCCGGGTTCATCACGGGCGACAAATCGTGCGGAGTGTTTTGCGACCCGGCTCTCGAATGATTCACCCGGCAACGCCTCGGGCAGAAAGCCTTCATAAGCGCGACTTGCGCGCAAGAGACCACGGTCAAGGGCTGCCTGGTCGCTTTCGTCCACATAGACTGGCAGCGAATAGCCGATCTTCGGCTTGTGCGACCAGCCCGCCTTTTTCCAGTCTTCAAGAAATTTGCGATAGCGCGGGGCGGCATCCTTGCGTGGGAAAGCTATGAAATAGCCTGTGTTGATGCCATTTTTTGCGCAAAACTCCAGCGTTTCAGGATCGCGGCTTTGCATCCACACTTGCGGATGCGGCTTTTGCACGGGCTGCACGGAAATTTTTGCGCTCGCTGTCTTGTGGGTTTCGCCATCGAAAGAGAAGGGCTGCTTTTCACCATAGGCAGCACGCATATATTCGATGAATTCCTGCGTTGGCGAACGGCGGAAATTATAGTCGACGCCAAACGGCGTGAAATAATTGGCGTTGATGCCGGGCACCAGCCCAAGTTCCATGCGGCCGCCCAGCATCTGATCGACAATCGCGATTTCCTCCACCAGCCGCAGCGGATGATAGAGCGGCACGATATAGCCCATCGAGCCGATGCGGATGCGCTTGGTGCGCGCGCCCGCGCCAACGCAGAACAGCGAGGGAGAAGACATCCAGCTCTCGTCCGGTCGGAAATGATGCTCCACACAGAATGTGTAGTCATATTCGAGCGTGTCGGCGAGCTGCACTTCGCGCCACAATTGCTCGTAACGCTGATGCGGCGTCATGCCCGGCTTCATCCAGATATGCGAAAAGTAAGCGAAGTGCATGTCCGATCCTCCCGGCTTTGTTCCGGCCCTGTCCCGTTTTCATGCAAACAGCCGGGCCAGCGTTTTGCTGTTCCAACCATAAGCAGGAGCTGAAA
The DNA here is from genome assembly GCA_945901195.1 of Rhizobium sp. Q54. Lineage (GTDB taxonomy): Bacteria > Pseudomonadota > Alphaproteobacteria > Rhizobiales > Beijerinckiaceae > Terripilifer. The sequence continues at coordinate 4,416 of CAMDKB010000292.1, read as the reverse complement.
CCGCTGTCCAGTTCGCCGCGGGCGTTGCTGTGACATGTTAACGCAACTTGACATGGATCAGCGACGCTCATGCAGGGAGTGCGAGCTTGGCAGCGACAAATGCAAGGAGCGCAAGATGGCAAAAAGTCCGCTGGGGCTTGGCACATCTCACGGTCCCAAAGGAGAACAGTAATGGCGACGATGGTAGCAAACAAGCAAGCGCCTGCAGCTGCAAAAGGCCCGGGCGCCATGACAGGAGCCCGTTATATCGAGAGCCTGCGCGACGGGCGGGAGGTCTGGATAGACGGCGAACGGGTTGCCGACGTGACGACGCATCCCGCTTTCAAGGATATGATCAATGCGCTTGCCGGTGTTTATGATTTGCAGGTCAACAAATATCGCGACGAGATGACTTTTGTTGACCCGGAAAGCGGAGTGCGCACGAGCCTGTCCTGGATGCTGCCGCTGAATGTCGAAGACCTGCGCAAGAAGCGCCGCAACAGCGAACTCTGGAGCGAGATGACATGGGGTCAGCTCGGCCGCAGCCCGGATATTCTGGCGCCCTATATCATTTCCGCCTTGCACCTGAAGGATCAGTTCAGCGCCATCAAGCATCCCCGATGCGATTTCGGTGAGAATCTCGAAAATTATTACAAGCATTGCATGCGCAACGATCTCTTTCTCACGCATGCGCTCGGCGATCCGCAGGTCGATCGCAGTGAGCAGACGCAAAACGAGCAGCGTCCCGTGCCCGAAGACGAGATGATTGCCCTGCATGTGGTGGAAGAGACGCAGGACGGCGTGATCGTAACGGGCGGCAAGCAATTGTCGACCGCCGCGCCGCACAGCAACGAGTGTTATGTCGCGCTGTCGGCGACGTTCGCACACCGCAATGATCCCAGATGCGTGATTGCATTCTCGATCCCTACGGGTACGCCCGGCCTGAAGGTTCTGGCGCGCGAGCCAGTGTCGCGCTGGGTCGGCAGTTGGGGCCATCCATTGCAGATGTGGGATGAACAGGATGCGATGCTGTTTTTCGATCACGTGCTGGTGCCCTGGGATCGTGTATTCATGCTTTATGATCCCTCGCCCATGATCAAGATGCTTGGCGCAGCAGGGGGAAGTGTGAATTTCAACTTCCTCGGTTGGGCCAATCTTTGCCGCGCATATTTCCGCATGCGCCTGATGACCTGCGTCGCCACAATGGTCGCCGAGGCGATTGGCGTGGTCCAGTTCCGGGAAGTGGCAGCAAAACTCGGTGAGATGGTGACCTATTGCGAAGTCTGGCGTCACGCGATGGAAGGGGTGGAACACCAGTCGGGACCTGCGCCCAGCGGGCAATGGACACTCGGGCCGGGCAGGGGCTTGCACATCTGGTTTGCTCAGACCTCCAGCCGAATGACCGAATTGCTGCGCGAGATATGCGGATCGGGAATCATCATGCAGCCCAGCGAACGTGACCTGGCCAATCCACAGGTGAGAAAATATCTCGATCGATACATGCGCGGCAAAGGTGTCGACGTTGAATACAAGTCGCGTCTGTTCCGGCTTGCACACGATCTGGCCGCGTCGTCATTCGGGATGCGGCAAGATATCTACGAATACTGGCATGGCGGCGACCCCAATCGGAACAGGATCAATCTCATGAAGAGCTACGATCAGTCGGCCATGCGCCGGCAAATCGAGGATCTCATTTCAAGGCCGCTCGCCCATGGCGAACTGCGTTGACCGGCTTTGAGTTTTAGAGAAACGGAAGAATATCCGGCCGCTGCGTGCGCCCGGATATTTTTTGACGCGGTTATTTGGTTCGCACTAGCCTTGCCGGAAATTGAGCTTCGCGCCGGGAGCATTGAATGCCGCGAGCACCGTTTCACCAGCAATGGCTTTTGAATTCAGGCCCACCAATACGCGCGCGCCTGCCGGTAGATACACATCGACGCGTGACCCGAATCTGATCAGGCCCACCCGTTCGCCAACCGCAAGATTGTCACCCTCATGGGCGAAACAAACGATGCGGCGGGCGATGAGGCCGGCGATCTGAACAAGCCCGACCCGTCCATGCGTTGTCTCGATGACAAAACCGTTTCGCTCATTGTCTTCGCTGGCCTTGTCCATATCGGCGTTGAGAAACAGCCCTGGCTTGTAGGCGATGCGGACAAGGCGTCCGCTCAGGGGCATCCGGTTCACATGGCAATCGAAGACCGACATGAAAACGCAGATCCGCTCCATCGGTTCGGTGCCCAGACCCAACTCTGGCGGCGGCACCGCCGGTCCCAAAAGGCATACGACACCGTCAGCAGGTGAAACGACAAGGTTTTCGTCTGTGGGGGTCATCCGGACAGGATCACGAAAGAAATAGGCGCACCAGGCCGTCAGGATCAGGCCGATCCAGCCAAGAGGCGACCAGAGATACGAGCTGATCAGTGTCAGCAGCGCAAAACCGGCTATAAAGACATAACCTTCCTTGTGAATGGGCGTGATCTGGCGGCGGATGGAATCTGCAATGCTCATGAGGGACTTTCCAATCGAATTTGCCCGCTTTTCGCATGGCGCGGACGCTTTGTCACGGCTTCCACTGCGGCGCAGCCTGCGTTAGGGTGAGGCTTGTAACTATTTACGCAGCCTGAACTGTGGGCGAGCGACGTGCTCGGCTCAAAGAACCAGCGAGCAGGCGCGCTACAACGCGACCGGGAGGCTATTGATGGCTGCTGCACTTGAAAAGACTTACGACGGCATCATCATTGGCGCGGGACATCACGGCCTTGTGCTGGGTTCCTATATGGCGAAGGCGGGGCTGGATGTGCTGGTCGTCGAGCGGCGGCTGAAATACGGCGGTGGCCTGTGCACGGAAGAAAGCACTCTGCCGGGCTTTTACCACAACCTCCACTCGATCAATCATTTTCACATCAGCGAAACGCCCTGGTTCAAGGACCTCGGGCTTGAAGACCGCGTTGATTATATCACACCGCGATATGAATTCGGCCAGCCGCATCTGGATGGCTCGGCTTTGGTCTTCGGACGCGATCTCGAAGAAACCCTTGCCAATGTGGCGCGTTTTTCCAGGAAGGACGCTGACACCTTCCGCGAATGGAACCGCAAGGCCGAGACGATCACCCGGGACATCTTTCTGCCGGAGCGCTATAGCGAGCCGCTGCCCCGTGAACAGCGCGAAAAGCTGCTCAATCGCACGCAGGCGGGCCGCGATTTTCTCGAAATGACCCTGCGCCAGCCGCTTGATGTCGTGAACGAGCTTTTTGATAATGAGCATGTCAGGCTGCTCTTCCTGTTCAAGGTATCGCTGTTCGGCACCTGGCTGGTTGACACCATGTCGAAGACCAGCCCCATGGGATCGATCATCAGGGCCTTCGATCTGGAAAGCGGTTATCAGCTTTGCAAAGGCGGCTCGTTCAATCTGGCGCGCGGATTGATGGAAACGTTCATCGCGGCTGGCGGGCGCTACCAACCGCAAGTTGCGGTCGACAAGATCGTAATCGAAGGCGGCAGGGCGACGGGTATTCAGCTTGCCGATGGCAAGACAGTGCGCGCCCGACAGTTTGTCGCCTCAACGCTCGATGTTGCGCAAACCTTTGAAGGCCTCATCGGCCGTTCGCAGATGCCCTCTGAGTTCCTGCAGAAGCTGGACAATTTCAAGCCCACCACTTGGAGCCTGTTTGGTGTGCATCTGGCGCTGGCGGAAGCGCCGCATCTGACAGCAGGCGCATTTGATCCCAACGTGAACCGCACCATGAAATGGAGTCTGGGGGCAGAAACGATGGAAGATCTGTTTTCCGCCTTTGCCGATGTCAACGCCAACAAGGTGCCTGAGGTCGTTCAGTTCGGCTCCGGGCCCCTCAGCGTTATCGATCCCACGCAGGCGCCGCCGGGCAAGCACACCACCTATTGCTGGCATGTGATGCCCTATGATCCCGATCTCGGCGGCCAGAAATACGGGGATTTCAAGGAAGAGTTTTCAGAAAAGATCATCGAGATTTTTGCGCGCTATGCGCCCAATGTCTCGGGCAAGAATATTCTCGGCAAATATGTCTACACGGGCCGCGAATACGCTGACGAGATCATCAACATGTCCAAGGGTGACATTTTCATGGGCGCATTCAACGCGGAGCAGGTGGTGTATAACCACTTTGGTTATCGCACACCCGTGAAAGGACTCTATATGGCAGGCTCCGCCGCCCATCCCGGTGGCGCAATATCAGGTGGCTCGGGCTATATTACCGCGAGCATTATCGCCGATGATGTCGGCGTGAAAAAATGGTGGAAGCCGTGGGATGCGGCCGAGTCGCTGGCGGCGATGGTGTGACGTTTTTCAGTTTCTAAATGCGGCAATCGAACCCGCCCTGGGTAACACGGGGAAGTTTAAATTTGTCCCTCAATCGTTAACGCCGGTCTCCGAGAACAGAATCCCTTGTGGGGTCTTCG
>CAMDKB010000291.1 GCA_945901195.1 Rhizobium sp. Q54 | reverse complement strand
AAGTAACGAAGAAAACTTGTCGTCTCAACAGCCGCTGCGAAGTCTAGTCCATCATGCGCCATCGTCGTGCTCCACCTCAAGAATCAGTGGACCGCGACAGATTCAGCCTTTCACCAGATTGTCACGGACTTCTTCACCCGATTGCCCTGTTCGAATCTCCCTTCGCAGTTGCGAAAACCGGGCTGCTGCCCTATAAGCCGCCTCGCAGCCGTTCCGACACCCCTGGAGGCGGGCTGCGTTTCATATGAGAAGGACTAGACATGGCACAGGCAAAACAGCTTGCGGCCACGGTCCGCAGCGGGACAGGCAAGGGGGCCGCCCGCAGCGTACGCCGTGAAGGCCGCGTACCGGCAGTGATCTATGGGGGCGGCATGCCTCCTCAGGCCATCAGCCTCGACTACAAGACCACTAATCTGCTTATTTACGCCGGGCATTTCCTCACTACGATCTTCGAGATTGATGTAGAGGGAACCAAGATCCGTGCCTTGCCGCGCGATTACCAGCTCGATGTCGTGCGTGACACCCCGGTTCATGTCGACTTTCTGCGCCTGACGGCTGGCTCTACCTTGCGCGTCGATGTGCCTGTGCATTTTGTTGGTCAGGACGCCAGCGCAGCAATCAAGGCGGGCGCGACTGTGAACGTTGTGCGGCATACGGTTGAAATGCGGGTGCCAGCCGACAATATCCCGGAAGGCATCGTGGCTGACGTCAGCAAGATGGGCATGGGCGATTCCCTGCACATTTCAGCTGTGCCGATGCCTGATGGATGCAAGCCGGTGATCAGCAATCGCGATTTCACCATCGCGACCATGGTTCCGCCGAAGACTGTCGCCGAAGACGCTCCTGCCGCCGCTGCTGCGCCGGCTGCGAAGGCGCCTGCCAAGGCCGCCGCGAAAAAGTAAATCTCGTAATGCAATTTAAACAGGAGGCCCGCGCAATTGCGTGGGCCTTTGGATTTTCTAGGATCAATTCATTTTCGATCCTCGCAACCTGCGTCCTTTTTAAGAAGGGCTGCGATACTCTCAAACATATTGGCGGCCAACTTTACGGCCCCGTTGTGCGTGAAGTGAACGATGTCGATAAAATAGTCGCGGTCCCATTCGCCATCCAGACCGGGGCGTGAGTCAATAAAGTGTGCGCCCGTCTTTCGTGCGGCTTGCTCAACAATGCGATTATGCTCGGCGACAGCCGGTAAGATGCGTTCGATGGGGCGAAACACCCGGCCATAGAAGTCCATAACTTCCTGGGGAGAATTACTATTTATCGCTAGGCTAAGCGTAGCAAAGACCGGCGTAATTTTGTTTATTTGCGCGATCTCGGCTAGTTGCTCATATTTCTTGGCATGCTCGTCAGAATACGGTGTCATCGGTTTGTCAGCCATACGGGTGACTGCGGAATTGTACGCCATCAACCGGAGGTGGAATCGAAACTCGGAAATCAGTAGTGAGCCACGCCGGCGGCGGAGCGGTGGCGTAGGCAAATTGACGAGATCTGTGTCGATCATGCGGAAACTGTTGTAGCCATGGTAGGAAATGATCATGTCCGGTTGCAGCGGAATAATGTCGCGCTGCAATCGTTCGATGTTGTTAGAAATATTGTAGCCGACAGTGCCGGCATTGATGACTTCCACGCGTCGCTTGCAGACCAGATTTCCAGCCACGAAGTCCTCCAACGCGCGAACCCACGTTGTATCTTCCGGCCTGATCATTGTTCCGAAGGTGGGCGATTCGCCAAGTACAAAGATCCGGTAGCTGTCGCCTTTTTCTATTTCAATATTCGGGCCCCGGAATCCTAAATTGTTTATCTCGATAGGTGCTTGAAAAAACGAGCTTCTTGAATTAGGCACCATGACGAAAGGTAGAACGCCCTTTGGATCGCGGGCCTGCAGAGGAATTGCGCTCTTTTGCCAGGCGTCGGCGTATTCAGCCCACCATCTGCTGAAGGCCTCCGGATTTCCTTGTGCCTGCCGAAAGGAATAAACCGCAGTGACCGGCCTATCGGACTTTCGACTCCGTATTGATTCAAGCAGACTATCTGCAAAGGGGAGAAGGAAGGAAAAGGCAATACTGGCCACTGCCAATCCCCGTAGCAATGCAAAATTCCACAGAGTTGAAAGCAGCAGAAAAACTGAAAACATAAAGGCTGCTGCCGCGACTGCTACATAGAAAGCAAGAGTAATATTCAGTTGCTGAGTTCGTTCAATTGCGGCAAGCGCCCCGATACACAATACGAGGGCAGTCAGGGCTAGCAGGTGCCTGCGCTTGGTTATTAATCGTAACGCAAAGGACACATCCTGCCAGTGAGGAAAGCCAGGACCGACTCGAACTGCTCCTTGCGCCCCCATCTGCCGGTAATGCGGGCGAGCATCGAGAATGGGGGCCTCGAAACTGAAGTAGAATGCCGAGCAAAACGCAATCAATGCAAAAATGTAAGCCGCAATCTGTAGGTAAACAGGCCAGTGCGAAATGTAGGGCCGCAGCAGCATGATCGCAGGCAGATGAAAGAGATAGATCGTGTACGATATTTTCCCAAAGAAATAGCCAGTCTCCGCTAAGCGTTTTTGAATATGGAATAGCCGGTCATAGTGGACGAGGGCCAGTATCGTCACGACTGCGAAAAGGCTGGATGCAAAAGGATAGACTTGCTGCCATGTCGGCGACTTCCCGGCAGTGGCCTCCCATCCTACATGATATGCCAGAAATCCCGACGCGATAAGTAGTGCAGGAAGCATCCACTTATGAAATTTGTCCAAACTGTTACGCACGTCTTCGATGACGCAGTACAGCAAGAAACCGTAGGCTATCGAATCCAGACGGAAGACAACCACCCGGCGAACGGATGCATCCCAATTACTCGTATTGTCTAGCGAAAGTCGACCAAGTGCAATGGCGATCGCAACGGCTATGGTCACAATAACAAAGCTCCTCCGGCTGAGGCGTAATATTCGGGCAATGAGCAGAAGCAATGCGAACACGAGGTAGAACCATTCCTCGACCGCAAGGCTCCACGCGACGGGGAAAAAATCCGAAGCTTCCGGCAACGGTTTTAGCAAATTCTGAATGTAGATTGCATAGGCGGGAAGCGCCGAGTTGTAAATATTGGCCGTCATTAGGGCCACTATGCCTAAGGCGACGAGATAAGGAGGAATAGTTCGCATCCATCGCCGGACGAGGAAAACACCGATATCGCGGTGGGTGACCGCCTGGAGACAATGCAGCATCTGCGGAGCGAGCACAAAACCGCTCAAAACGAAAAATTGTTCTACAGCAAGAATAGATACGACTTCCAGCAGGGGCCAATCCGACGTCCCGAGCATGAAATAATGCGGGAGAGCGACCGAAAGTGCTGCCAGACCGCGAAGATAATCGAGGGAAGGTAGCCGGGCTATGGAGGAGGCTTTTTCGTTAGCCATCCCTCGCTTACTCAACAGGCCTGTAAAGGAACGGAGCGTCCGAGGGGCCATTCGCCATGGCCATCAAAATGCCTATAGCGAGAACAGCGAAAAAATACCGCGCAAATAGGTGGACTTGTGGGCAAAATGATCAAACCATTGCATTGACGTCTCACTCGCGGTCCAAGCCTACAGTATTTCTTGCTATTGTTTAGACACACAATCAGGTGTGGTGACAAGTGGGCCGCAGAAAGGCCAGTCAAACGCAGTTATTGTTGTCATTTCGGCGAAATAGCTTATTCCAATGATGAACTTCGGTGTAGGAAGCTTCTGATGCTGCTCTTCGTCGGCCTCGGCAATCCGGGCAAGGAATATGCGGGCAACCGCCACAACATCGGTTTCATGGTGGTTGAGGCGATCGCACGGCGTTGGATTTTTTCGCCCTTCCGCAAGAAGCATCAGGGGCTGGTGAGCGAAGGCACAATCGGCGAGGCAAGGGTTGCGCTGTTGATGCCCCAGACGTTCATGAACGAGAGTGGCCGCAGCGTCGGCGAGGCTGCGCGCCTCCACAAGACCAGCACTGGCGACGTTTACGTGTTCCATGACGAACTGGATCTGCCCGCCGGCAAGTTGCGCGTGAAGATGGGTGGCGGCAATGCCGGGCATAACGGCCTGAAGTCCATCAGTGCGCATGTGGGGAACGACTACCGCCGGATCCGTCTGGGCATTGGCCATCCAGGCGACAAGGCGCGGGTTCATGGCTATGTGTTGTCAGATTTTGCCAAGTCCGAGGCGAGATGGGTTGATACCTTGATCGACGCTATTGCGCGCAATGCGGATTACCTTGCGCAGGGGCAGGCGCCTGCGTTCCAGAACCGAGTGCATCTGACCATGGATGCGGCAGGGTTTGGAGACGAAAAGAAGGACGAGAAAAAGGAAAAAGGGGAAAGCGTCTGATTTGTCACCCCGGAAAATGCCGCAAGCATTTATCTGGGATCGCAATGTGTCTCCTGGCATACGATCCCGGATCGCCCAGGCGTCCGGGATGACGCAAATTATACAGCATTCTCGAGAATGAGATGCCCCACGGCGGTGTTTGACGCCGGCACAGTGTAGAAGCGGTATTTCTCCTCCACCTTGGCGTCCATTGCGCCGCGAGCGACAAGCCACATCACCATTTCGATGCCTTCGGCGCCGGCTTCGCGCATATAGGTCACATGCTTGATATCCTTGGCATAGGACGCATCGCCTGCCAGTGAATCCATAAACGCCTTGTCGAAGTTCGAATTGATCAGGCCAGCGCGCGGGCCGGAGATCTGATGGCTCATGCCGCCGGTGCCGAAGATCACGACGCGCAGGTCTTCGGGGAAGCTTTCGATGGCCGTGCGGATCGCCTTGCCCAGATCGAAGCAGCGCTTGCCTGACGGCGGCGGGAACAGCACGACGTTGACCGCCAGCGGGATGACCGGGCAGGGCCATTGCTCGGGCTGGCCGAACATCAGGCTCAACGGCACAGTGAGGCCGTGATCGACTTCCATCTTGTTGACGATCGTGAGGTCGAACTCGTCGTTGATGACAGATTGGGCGATATGGGCGGCAAGCGCGGGGTGACCCTTCACGACAGGCACGGGGCGCGGACCCCAGCCCTCGTCGGCCGGGTGAAATTCAGCCGCACAGCCGAGCGCGAACGTCGGCACGATGTCCATCGAGAAGGCGGTCGCATGGTCGTTGAACACGACGATGCAGGCGTCCGGCTTCATCTGCCGGAACCATTCCTTGGATTTCTCGAAGCCGGAGAAAACCCTGGTCCAATAGGGTTCCTGCGTCTTGCCATTATCGAGCGCCGCGCCGATGGCGGGGACATGCGAGCAACAGATGCCGCCAACGAGCTTAGCCATTTTTCTTTTCCCACTCGGTTCTGGTGCGGCTTCCTTCGACGGAGCGTCCACCCTTGAGCATCATCTCGGCATAGCCTTCCTGGGTCATGCCGGTCATCTTGGCGGCGACCTGCTGGAACGATAGGCCATCGGTCGCGCCGAGCTTGGCGGTGAAATAGATGTTGCCACCCAGCTCCAGCATGCGGTTCCACTGGCGCGTGAGGATAGCCTCAGTCTGTTCATCGCTGAGACCGAACGGCTTGAGATATTCAGCCTCATTGGCCTTGAAAGCCTCGCGATTGGGGGCTTTCAGCAAGGTCATGCAGAAGGCGTTGATGGCATAGCCTTTGGCTGATTGATCGGCGTCGAAGACGAAAGTGCCGGGAATATCAGCATATTCCTTTTGCGGCGTATTGGGTGTGGCGGTGCTGGCCATGGGCTCCCTCCTGAATGCGTGATCCTGCCGGTTAGCATATTTTGCTGGCAGACGGGAAGCGATAAGGCAAGCCCCGCCAGGGCAATCGGGTGAAGAAGTCCGTGACAATCTGGTGAAAGGCTGAATCTGTCGCGGTCCACTGATTCTTGAGGTGGAGCACGACGATGGCGCATGATGGACTGGACTTCGCGGCGGCTGTTGAGACGACAAGTTTTCTTCGTTACT
>CAMDKB010000290.1 GCA_945901195.1 Rhizobium sp. Q54 | reverse complement strand
CATCAACGCCCGATGCGCGTTTCGTGCGCCGCGTTCCAGCCTGCGCCCGAGCCAGGATCGATCATGCCATCAGCCACCTTGCCTGTGTAGGTTTTGGAGCCATTGCCCATGTCAACGTTGAAGGTAACTTCCGTACCCTTGATCCGACCGGTCACCTTGCCCTTGGCTCCAGCTTCGGTCTTGGCAAGCCCTGTCAGATTCTGGAACTGCTGAAACACATCCAGCGAAATCATGTTGGAGCCCTCATGCAGGTTCCATTTACCCGCGACCTTTGCCGGCACGATCCAGTGATAAAGATTGCGCCCGCGCACCTCGTCCTGCTGGTCCGGCTCCCAATCCGCCATGTGAAACGCGTGCGATACAATGCGCGACCCGGGACGCATCTCGTCCAGTATGCGCGGCCGCAATAGCAGATTGACGCTTGGCAGCAGATACATTGTGAGAACATCCGCCTCGCGGATAGACGTCGCAAACAGATTAGCGACTATGAATTCCACCTTGTCGCTCACATTGGCGCGGCGGGCATTTTCGGTGGCCTCGGTAATACGCACGGGGTTGAGATCAACCCCCCGCCCGCGGGCGCCGAACTTCGCTGCCGCAGTCACCAGCATACGTCCATCGCCGCAGCCAAGATCCATGACAAAGTCCTTGGCGGTCGGCTTGACCATATCGAGCATGCGATCCACGACGTCCTGCGGCGTTGGGACATAGGGCACATCTAGCCCGGGCGATTGTGCGATGACCGGATTTGTCATCAATGCCGGCAGCGCCGCCCCAGCCGCCAGTACGGCACGGCGAGAAACATGTGCGGTCAATTGGTGCTTCATTCTTGCCTCCCTCGTCGTCGCGTCTGGCCACCCGCAATTACAGGGGTGTTGCCGAATTGTAAGTCCTTGTGTTCCGCACACACGGCCACAAGGTCAGGCGGAGTTTACCGGACTATCAGCCCGCCTTCCAGTCAACGCGGCGCAAATTTGGAAACTCGCGTCGCAGTGAAGCCCTTTCCGCTGATCGTCTCGCCATCAACGATCCCGCTGAAATCCTTGCGGGGCGCGTTTGGCGTTTCCAATGCGAAGGCGATTTCGGCGCCCGCCAGCCGCGCATTGCGAAGCCGAACGCCATCAACCCCTTCCAGATATCCCGTTATACGTTGAAAACTCTGGATCAGCGCCAGCGTGTATATGAGACCGCCGTCTTCCTTGATGCGCCAGCTCCCCTCGACATTCGCCGGCACGACGTAGAAATAAATATGGCGCATCGCCACCATATCTTCTTTGTCTGGGCGCCATTTGCCGATGCCAAACCCATGCGAGACGATGCGCGAGCCGGGCTTCATTTCTTTCAGCATGCGCGGGGCCAGCAATTCATTGATGTGGGGAAACAAGTACAGCGCCAGTACGCTCGCCTTGCCTATGGGCGTGTGAAACAGGTCTTCAATGCCAAAATCGACCTTGTCGGAAACCCCCGCCGCTGCAGCATTCGCCTTGGCCTCTACAATCCGCTTAGGGTCAATATCGACCCCAAACCCACGCGCACCAAATTTTTGCGCCGCCGTGACCAATATGCGCCCGTCGCCGCAACCAAGGTCCATGACAAAGTCGTCCCCGGTGATCTTGGCCAGTTCCAGCATGCGGTCCACCACGTCCTGCGGTGTGGGCACATAGGGAGCGTCAAGATTGGGCTCTTTTTCGGCGGGCTTGTCATTCGTTTGTGCGGGGCCCGGCGTAGAAAGCAACACGGCTCCACCAAGGGAAAGCAGTGCGCGGCGGGAAATAGCCGTGGAAATTCCGATAGTTTTCAGTGTCGACATGAACTGACAGTCCCGCTCCCCAGGCTGAAATTCCAGCCTGACCCTTATCTGCCGCAATGGCAGATCATGCTCAAGACACAATGTCGCGAATACACCCTTTCGCCGCCCTCAGACTCGCCCCATATTGGAAGACATGGCCACACCACCCCGCAAATCCTCCCGTCCCGTGCGTTCGCGCGCTGCCAAGCCTGACGTGCATCCACTCGGCGAGCATCTGGCGTCGCTGCTCAATCCCTCGCTTAACGACGTCAAGGGCTTTGGCGAGTCCGCGCAGGCGGGTTTTGATACTGGCGCGCTGGATGTTGATCCCAATCTGGCCCGGCGTCTCGGCCTCAACGAGATCGCGACACCGAACGATCCCGTACGGCGGGTGCGCACGGCGCGACCGGATATGGCGATTTCAGGTGTCGGGGCCACAGCTGACTCCCTGAAGGAATTGCTGGAGCGCGGTGATCCCAATCTGCGTGAACAAAAGCCGTGGACGCCGCATCGTCCTGCGCGACCGGAGAAATCAGAAGGCGGAATAAATTTCGAACTGATCTGCGAATTTACCCCCAAGGGCGATCAACCCGCAGCCATCGAAGCGCTGGTCGAGGCCGTCGATGCCCACGAACGCGACCAGGTTCTTCTTGGCGTCACCGGCTCCGGTAAGACCTTCACGATGGCGCAGGTTATAAAAAGAACCAACAGGCCTGCCTTGATTCTCGCGCCCAACAAAACGTTGGCAGCGCAGCTCTATGGCGAATTCAAGAGTTTCTTTCCCAATAATGCTGTCGAGTATTTTGTGTCCTATTACGATTATTACCAGCCGGAAGCCTATGTTCCGCGCACGGACACATATATCGAGAAGGAATCCTCCATCAACGAGCAGATCGACCGCATGCGCCATGCGGCAACACGATCCCTGCTTGAACGCGATGATGTGATCATCGTCGCCTCCGTCTCCTGCATTTACGGCATCGGCTCGGTGGAAACCTACACTGCCATGACGTTTTCGGTGAAAGTGGGGGAAAGGCTCGACCTGCGACAGCTCATCGCCGATCTCGTCGCGCTGCAATACAAGCGCTCCATGGGCGATTTTTCCCGCGGCATTTTTCGCGTTCGCGGCGATACGCTGGAGCTTTTCCCCGCCCATTACGAAGACCGGGCCTGGCGCATTTCCTTCTTCGGCGACGAAGTCGAGTCCATCGCCGAGTTCGATCCGCTCACCGGCAAGAAAACCCAGGATCTGGAATTCGTGAAGGTTTACGCGAATTCCCACTATGTCACACCACGCCCCACGCTCATTCAGTCCATCAACGCGATCAAGCAGGAACTCCGCCAGCGGCTTGAAGAGCTTTACGACCAGAGCCGCCTTCTCGAAGCGCAGCGGCTTGAACAGCGCACCTTGTTTGATATCGAAATGCTTGAGACCACAGGCTCCTGCGCCGGCATCGAGAATTACTCGCGCTATCTCACGGGACGCCGCCCCGGCGAGCCGCCGCCAACCCTGTTCGAATACCTGCCCGACAACGCTCTCGTTTTTACAGACGAAAGCCACGTCACCGTGCCGCAGATTGGCGCGATGTACAAAGGCGACTTTCGCCGCAAGGCGACCCTTGCCGAATACGGCTTCCGCCTGCCCTCCTGCTTGGATAACCGGCCGCTACGCTTTGAGGAATGGGAGGCCATGCGGCCGCAGACGGTGCACGTCTCGGCTACTCCCGGAAACTGGGAAATGGAACAGACCGGCGGCGTCTTCGTCGAACAGGTCATCCGCCCCACCGGCCTCATCGATCCACCGGTGGAAATCCGCCCCGCACGCACGCAGGTTGACGATCTCCTCGGCGAAGTGCGCGAGGTCGCGCTCAAGGGCTATCGCAGCCTCGTCACCGTCCTCACCAAGCGCATGGCCGAAGACCTCACCGAATATCTGCACGAGGCTGGTGTGCGCGTGCGCTACATGCACAGCGATATCGACACCATCGAGCGTATCGAAATCTTGCGCGATTTGCGGCTTGGCACGTTTGACGTGCTCGTCGGCATCAACCTGTTGCGCGAAGGTCTCGACATTCCCGAATGCGCGCTCGTTGGCATTCTCGATGCGGACAAGGAAGGCTTTCTGCGCAGCGAAACTTCGCTGATCCAGACCATCGGCCGCGCCGCGCGTAACGTCGACGGCAAGGTCATTCTCTATGCCGATCACATCACCGGCTCCATGCAGCGCGCCATGGATGAAACCACCCGCCGCCGCGAACGTCAGCTCGCCTATAACACCGAAAACGGCATCACGCCGGAAACCATCAAGCGCGGCATTCAGGATATTCTCGGCAGCGTTTACGAGGCCGATCACGTCACGGTTGATACCGGCCTCGCGGCGGGCGCGCCGGTTGGGCACAATCTCAAAATCACACTCGCCGATCTCGAAAAGCAGATGCGCGAAGCCGCCGCCAACCTCGAATTCGAAACCGCCGCCAGACTGCGCGACGAAATCAAGCGCCTCCAAGCCAACGAACTCGCCATCGCCAGCGATCCTCTGGCGCGACAGCAAGCCGTGGAAGACGAAGCTGGCGCCTATAAAGGCCAGCAGAAATATGGAAGGGCCGCGAATCTTCCTTCTCCCCGTACACGGGGAGAAGGTGCCCCGGAGGGGCGGATGAAGGGCAGCGCCGAATTTCCCTCTTCAGGCAAAATCCACAAACCCACAGACGAAGACATGGGCCCCCACAATTTCGGCGGCGGCGAGGCCAAGCCGAGGGGGGCGGGCAAGACGTCAGTGAGAAGAAGGAAATAGCGGCAAAACTCCTTCTCCCGCTTGCGGGAGAAGGAAGATTGCGCCCGAAACTCTCTGGCCGCACAAGGCCCCGCAAGGGGCCATGGTCTGTAGCTATGGGTGAAGCGCAGCGGAACCCGTAGGTGTCGCACGCATTCCTGCGCCCGCCCCGGCGGGGCGGCGGAAGCGCATCATTCCCCCCTTGGGGCGAAACATGAATTGTTGCCGCCCTCCACGGGTTCGCTGCGCTGACACGTGGCTACAAACCTGCGCCCCGTTGGGGCGGAGGAGGAGGGTAAAAATGTGCATTTGACAGACCTTCTCTTCAGTATTATGTTCTTTTTTTGTTCTCGATATAAAGTGTCCCATGTCCTTGCCGCAAACCATCAGCCCCGATGCCCTGTCCATCTCGCGCATTGTCACCGAGCTCGCCGCTCTACTCGGCTTGACGGCAGGTCATGCGCCCGCCCGCATTGCCCCAAACCTGCGCCAGACAGTGCTGCGCCTGTTGCGACCGGCGGAATCTGCGGTGCGGCGGCTGATTTTGATTTTGGCGCAGGTGATTACTCTGAAGCCCTACCCTGCGCCAACAGGTTTTGCGCGCGGGACGGAGCGAAAACTCGGCGCACACTTTGCGCTGTTTGATCCGCGCCAGCGTTTTTTCGCACAGAAACGAAATGTCAAAATCGCCCCAAAAGCGCAGCCGCGCATCACCTTTTTTGACGGCGGGGAAACGCGCATCCTTGCGCTCAGCGGGCAAGCGCCTGCCAAACCCGTTGATCATGGCCTGATCGCATCCTCTGGCCTGGTGCACCGGTTGACGGCTCTGCAATATGCGCTCGGCGATCTGCCACGTCAGGCCAGACGCCTCGCCCGCACGCTGGCCCGGCGCGCCCAGTCAGCGCGACTGAAGGGTCAATCGCCCCTGCGCACCGGCGCAGCGCCAGGTTATCGCCGTCGCCCGTCCCATGAAATCGACCGCATTCTCGAACGCTGGCAAGAACGCGCGCGCATTGCGCAGGAGGAACGCGCTCGCATCGCTTTGGAAACGGATACGTCCTGATATCAGCGTTGCCGCATCACATTTGCACGGTTTGCGTATGACGCCACGCTGCGAACGCATTGGCGCGCGCGGTTGCGCCATGCGGACCCAACACCATGCAACCCTCATGCTGAGAATGCGCAAAGCGCCGTCTGCGGCGGCTGCTCAGGATGAGGGGATTGCCCGGCGCTCGCACTTCCGCTTTCCCGGATCGCCCCCCGTCCCCGGATTTGACTGCCGTCAAACCGGGCGGCGGGGCTTGCAGGGGAATCGGGTGAATAAAAATTCTCACGCGGCAACGAGGCTGGCGAGGTAGTCGTCGTCCCATCCGGCGGCCTTGCGGCGCAGACGGATGGAACTCTTTCCCGG
>CAMDKB010000289.1 GCA_945901195.1 Rhizobium sp. Q54 | reverse complement strand
GTTCGCTGAAATTCAGCGCCGTTCACCCACGCTTATTAGGCAAAAGTTGGGCACCAAGGCTAAACGCGGGCGCTGAAATGTATTTAAGTCATTGATTTTATTGGCGCTCCCTAGGGGAGTCGAACCCCTGTTTTCGCCGTGAGAGGGCGAATATAAGTAGGGGTGGCCGTCCACAGCTGTCCATATTTATATTGGAATTACAGAACTTTGTAGAATATACGTCCGTCGTTGTCTATCCCCGTACAAGGGTGTATATTTGACGCTTATTTGACACTTTCGGAAGCCCGCTATGGCCAAGACCCTCAAAGAAGCGCCCCTCACGACCCGTAACGCCAGACTAAAACTGAGCAGGGGGCTACATTGGCGCGCCATCGATCCCGACGTGCATCTCGGTTATCGCAGGGGCGCTCGTGGCGGCCGTTGGCTGGTGCGGTGGTATCGTGGCGACAATGCTTATGCGCAAGTCACCTTGGCCACCGCCGATGATGCTTTCCCGGCCGATGGAACCGACATCCTCGATTTTGCCCAAGCTGCGGCCAAAGCCCGCGCCCACGTTCGGCAATGCCGTGCCGACGCGCGGGCGCTCGAACGCGGTCCAGTGCTGTGGGTGAAAGACGCCATCGCCGAATATCTCAAAATGCGCGAAGCCAGAGAAGAAGCCCAGCGCGGCAAGGATGGGCTCAAGAGAGACGCCCGATCAAGGCTGACGAAGCATGTGCTTAAAACCAGCCTTGGCGACCGGCCCCT
The DNA here is from genome assembly GCA_945901195.1 of Rhizobium sp. Q54. Taxonomy (GTDB): domain Bacteria; phylum Pseudomonadota; class Alphaproteobacteria; order Rhizobiales; family Beijerinckiaceae; genus Terripilifer. Next base: position 5,227 of record CAMDKB010000289.1, on the reverse strand, counting down.
GCATGTGCTTGACGACGAGGCCCTGCGTGACTGGAAAAAGAAGCTGCCCGGCACTCTCGCGGCAGGCACGGTGCGGCGACTGGTAAACGACCTCAAGGCCGCGCTGAACCATATGGCGCGGATCAATCGGAGCCGCCTGCCCCCGGAATTGCTGGCCGCCATTCGTGACGGGTTGAAAGCCGACGAGGCCAGCCGAGGCGAAGCGCGTCGGCAGGTGCTTGGGGACGCTGATATTCGACGCATCATTTCGGCGGCGCGCGACGTGGACGCCGTGCAGGACTGGGACGGCGACTTGGCGCGGCTCGTCATTGTCCTCGCCGCCACAGGCGCGCGCTTCTCCCAGATCATACGCATGAAGGTCGCGGACGTTCAGCCGGACAAGGGTCGCCTTATGGTACCCGTGAGCCATAAGGGACGCGGCGAGAAGCGGACCGAGCACGTTGGCGTCCAAGTGGGCCAAGATGTGGTTGACGCCCTGCGCCCCGCCATCAATGGGCGAGCGGGCCCCTCCCCTCTCCTCGAACGCTGGCGACGCGTACAGACCAGCCAGACCGAATGGAAGCGCGACCGCCGAGGGCCGTGGCGATCGGCGAGCGAACTTACGCGGATTTGGGTCACGATCGTTGCCAAGGCTGGATTACCAGAGGATATGCTGCCGTATTGCCTTCGACATTCCAGCATCGTTCGGGGGCTTCGGGCGGGGTTGCCGACCCGACTGGTCGCGGCGATCCACGACACCTCCGTATCGATGATTGAAAAGCACTACAGCGCCTATGTGGTCGACGCGATGGACGACATCGCCGCCCGCGCCGTGGTGCCGCTCGTCGATGCGCCAGCCAAGATTTTGCCAATGTTGCGGCCGGGCGCATAATCATCTCGCGCGGGTAGGACGGCCATCCGGCAAGCTGGGACGCACCGCCCAGTTTCCGCGCATCCTCCGGTGCTCGCGGATGCGCGCAATGATTAAGCAGAAATCGGAACAGTCGCAGGCAGAGGCGCGACGCTTTCATGCAATCTGGAAAATCTGCCACCAGAGCCGCTATGGCGAAATCGACGGGGTGATGCTCGACCTTCGCCATGCGGATTTGCCTGCCGGCGAATGGTATGCGCCGACTTTGCGACATCGGCAGCAAGACATCAATAAACCAAAGGTTCTGGGCGAACCATTTATCTGGTTTCCTTGGTTGACCGGTCTCGTGAATCCCGTGACAGGCAGGCTGCACGCGAACTTCCTGATCGCCGGAGCAAGCACATCACGGTTTTCAGCGAACCGCCCAAACCTTCAGCAGATGCCTAAAGCCAAACTGAAGGGCTTCCGCAAGATTTTTCCCGCGCCCCCGGGGCAGCTCATTATGGCGCTCGATTACAGCCAGATCGAACTGCGCGTGGCGGCGGAATTAATTAGCGACTGGTTCAGCGAGAATCAATGTGACGTGTATCGAAACGTGTCTGTAAAAAATTACGCTTGGACCATGCTGCACGGGCTTGGATAGACGCGAACAATAGTATATTTTCGGATCATGTTTCGTGGGTCTCTAGGGAGACCTGCCTTAAGTGGCGCATGAAAAGTCGGCCGCACAACGCCTCGGGGCGTCATCGGGCAGCACCTTCCAACTCAGCTGCGTCGCTATCGCGACGACTGACCTTGTTTGGGGTCTCCGATGAAGAGCAACAGCATAAGCAAATCTCGTAATCCTGCATCTATTCCCGGTATTGGTCACAACTCGCGAGCAATGCTCGCCGAGCCCGACCATCGAGGGAAGGAGGATGAATCCGGCCGCGATATCCGCACCACTTCGGATAGGCCAGGGGTTTCGTTACTCGCCTACCACGTCAATGATTTCTGCCTTGCGATAGGGATCTCCCGGTCGAATTTCTATGTGCAGGTCAAACAAGGAAAAATTCGAACAGTCGTTATAGGCGGCCGGCGGCTGATCCCTTCCGGAGAAGTTGACCGTCTGCTCACATCTGTCGATCCGCAGGCATCCGCCCTTTCCCTCAACCAAAAATAAACCGCCCCAAATTCTGGGGCGGCGCAAAGTTCCGCTCAATCAAAATACAAAGACGATAGACGATAGACGATACAGGAATTGTGCGTGCAGTCCCAGAGTTTTGGCGGCATGGAGGATTCCATGTCTGTCAACAATGTACAGTATATTTTCTGCGAAAACTTCTCCTCAGCAGAGCAACGAAATGAGCCGTGGGAGCAGTTCACCAAGTCACTGACACATTCGGTCGAGTTTCCCAACAAGGACGCCTCGACGGCCCGTGCAGCTATCATTGGGGGCACTCTTAAAAACCCTAAGGGCGGTCGTGCTAACGGCAACATCACTGCGCGGACCATCATCACGTGCGACATCGACAAAACGAAAATGTCGCTCGCCGATATCGAAATCTACCTACGGAGCCAATTGCCGGTGGCTTTTGTTGCCTACTCCACCTACCGGCACACCAACGACGCGCCGCGGATCCGCATCGTGATCCCCCTCTCGCGCCCGGTGACACAGCGCGAGTACATAGCGATCATGGACATTGTCGCGAAATTGCTTGAGCCTGTTGGCGTCCTCGACAAGTGCTCCTTCGTGTGGGCGCAACTGATGTTCCTGCCGTCACACCAGCCCGGCGTGACGCCTTGGGCGGTCGTGCAGGACGGCGACCCGTGGGAGGTGGGTGATCTGGACGAAAGTTGGACGACTGAACAGTCGTCCAATGATCTTGGGTCTGGGGATCTCGACGGCCCCGTGGCCGATCTGGAGACGGCCCTCGCGCAACGGCCTCTCGACTTGACCGACGAGGATGTCGATACCCTGCTCGAGCGTTGGCCAGCGGCAGACCTCGACTACGACGGCTGGGCCGAGGTCGGCATGGCGCTCTACCATCAATTTGAGGGCGGTGATGAGGGCCAGCGGCGCTGGATGGGGTGGTCTGAGCAGAGCCCCAAGCACAACCCGCGCGAGATGCGCGCGAAGTGGCGCTCCTTCGGTGGCCGGGCGCGCCCAAAGACCATGGCGTCGATCATCAAGCGCGTAGGTGGCCTCGCGAAGGCCGTGGAGCTTGAGCCCGCCGGCGACACGTTTGCGGCGCTGGAGGCGCAAGCGAAGTCGGTGGAGGACATGGCGGCCTACATCGCCCTGCGCGATCGAGTGCGCAAGATGAGCGACGTGGCGCTTCCCGTGGCGATGCGCGCGGCCCTGTCGCTGGCGGCCTTTGGGAGCTTCGGCAAGAGCGGCGGCATGACGAAGGGGGAGGTGAAGCGGGATTTTCGTCCCGCCCGGCGGAGGGGTCCGGGCGGCGTGGGGGAGCAGTCGGGTCCGGGAGGCGTGAGCACCTTCTCTGGGCCCGACTGGTTGTCGGACTGGGTCTTCTGTCAGGCCGGTAGCACGTTCGAGCGTGTCTCGGTGCGTCACTCGATCAGGCGGGACGCCTTCCGCATCACCTATGATTCGATGCCGGAAGTTGTGGCGGCTGAAATGGACGCGATCAAGTTTGCCCGCAGCGTCTGCCACCTGCCAACCGTGGCTAATTTGATGTTCTGGCCGGGCGCTGGGCCATTCTTCGAGCACCGGGGTCTGCAATACCTCAACACCTACGAGGAGAGCGGCGTCACGCCCTGCGCGACGCTGGAGGGCGACGAGGACGGGAAGAGGGTCGTGGAGCTGTTCCTGCAGCATGTCTGCAACCTTATCCCCTCGGAGCGCGAGCAGAGGATCGTGATCGACTTCTTGGCTTACGTGTACCAGAATCCGGGGAAGCGGATCCGATGGGCCCTTCTACTTTACGGCATCGAGGGGGCGGGGAAGACCTATTGCTTCACAGTCATGCAGCGCCTGTTTGGCCATAACGCGAAGACGGTCGGCACGACGGCGATCAATTCGGAGTTCACCGGCTGGGCGTCCGGCGCACTGCTGATCAACATCGACGAGATACGCATCGCCGGCACCAACAAATACGCCATCTTGGACAAGATGAAGCCAATGATTTCCGACGATACGATCTCGGTCATTTATAAGGGCCGGGACGAGCGGTCGGTCCCCAATTTCGCCAGCTACATGATGTCGACGAATCACGCCGACGCCATCCCTGTTGGCGACAACGACCGTCGCTACTGTGTGATCTCGACCCGGTGGACACGGAAAGAAGAGATGTTGGCGCAGTACGGTGGGGGGGCAGAGGCGGCGGAATATTTTCGGGTGCTGTTCGCCGAGACCGAGCGGCGCACCGACGCCATTGGCTGTTTTCTGCGGGACTGGAAGATGGACGCCGGCTTCGGTCCGGATGGCAGGGCACCAGAAACCGAGGGCCTGTCGTCGATGCGCAACTTGAATGTCTCCGAGGAGCGCGACGACGTGGAGGTAGCGATCGAGCACTACGCCAGTCCGGTCATCTCCCACGACTTACTCGACGTCACGGAGCTGAACAAGGTGGCGATGATGGACGGAAAGACCCTGCCGAATCGCAAGCAGCTCGGCCACATCCTCTCCAATTTGGGCCTGACGCCGATCAATGAGCGGCGGATCATGCTCAAGGACCGCGTCGCCCACTACGTATGGTACGACAGAAACAAAATGACTAGCGAGGATGCAAAGCGTCGGGTTCGCGATTTCCACGAAAACGACAGGGATTTTTCTGACGTCCCTTTCTAGCTTGATGCTCAATACCTAAGAATGATGCGCAAGAATTTTTTGCGCATCATCTGTTGCGCATCATCTTAAATAACTGTTTTTACTTATCTTATTTTATTTGATGCGCAAGATGTTTAAAAAGCACACAACCTTATGGGTAGAGAAAAGTATTGTATATTTACAATATATCCCTGTTAAATATCCCGATTAAAATTTTTACTTGTTATAAAGCGGAGGTGCACCCGTTGCGCATCACGCATCACGCATCAAAAAACGGCGGCCCCTAGGCCGCTATTCCCTTTTGAGCCAGTTTGCCGGCGAACCATTCGCGCTCGACCCATCCGTGGAGTTCCTCGACTCTGACTTTGCACATCGAGAATTGAGCAGAAAATAGTCGCGAAAGATGAAGCCGGAGCATTGGTTGGGCAGTCGAGTCCCAGAGAGCAGCTATGTCGTGGGGGCACTGTCACATTAACGGGACTGAGGCATGAAGGTGTCGTGTCAGACCCAGCTGGTCATGCGGCGAGCATAACACAAGAAATTTCGTGCCATGCAACCATCGCCGCTGCACGCAGCGTGCGATAGTCGGTTGCGTTGTGGGCGTT
>CAMDKB010000288.1 GCA_945901195.1 Rhizobium sp. Q54 | reverse complement strand
ACGCGTTCTTCGCGCGGGGTGAGCGAGGCGAGGACGCGCGTTGTAGTCTCGCGCAGATTGCTCTGGATCGCCGCGTCGATGGGCAGAATCGCGTTCTTGTCCTCGATGAAATCGCCGAGGTGCGAATCTTCCTCGTCGCCGATGGGCGTTTCAAGGCTGATCGGCTCCTTGGCGATTTTGAGCACCTTGCGCACTTTTTCCAGCGGCATGGCGAGCTTTTCGGCCAGCTCTTCCGGCGTCGGCTCGCGGCCGATTTCGTGCAGCATCTGGCGCGAGGTGCGCACGATCTTGTTGATCGTCTCGATCATGTGCACGGGTATGCGGATGGTGCGCGCCTGATCGGCAATCGAGCGGGTGATCGCCTGACGGATCCACCACGTCGCATAGGTCGAGAACTTGTAGCCGCGGCGGTATTCGAATTTATCAACCGCCTTCATCAGGCCGATATTGCCTTCCTGAATGAGATCGAGGAATTGCAGGCCGCGATTGGTGTATTTTTTGGCGATTGAAATGACGAGACGCAGGTTGGCTTCGACCATTTCTTTCTTGGCCTGACGGGCTTCGCGCTCGCCCTTCTGCACCATGTGGACGATCTTGCGGAATTCCTGAATTTCCAGGCCGGTTTCCGTGGCCAGCGCCTGAATGTCGGCGCGCATGTCGTGAATGCGGTCCTTGTCCTTGGTGACGAGGTTCTTCCAGCCCTTTGCGCCGAGTTTTGAAACACGCAGCAGCCATTTGGGATCGAGTTCGGAATTCTGATAATTTTTGAGGAAGTCCTCGCGCGAAACGCCATGGCTTTCGGCCAGACGCATCAGGCGGGTTTCGTAGCCGATGAGCCGCTTGTTGATGTCATAAAGCTGGGCAACCAGGGCGTCGATACGGTTCTGGTTCAGTGAAAGAGATTTTACATCGACGACGATCTCTTTCTTCAGGCCTTTGAACTTGCGTTCCTGCGCTGGTGTCAGAGCTTCGTTGTTGAGCTTGTTCTCGACGTTCTGGTCCTGCAGGCGGCGCAGCTTCTTGTAAGCTGAAGCCACGCGATCGAAAATCTCGATCACCTTGGGCTTGAGATCCGCTTCCATTGCAGAAAGCGACACGGAATTTTCCATATCGTCTTCGTCGTCTAAATTTTCTTCGCCGCCCTCGGGCTTGTCAGCGCCATCTTCGCCATCACCTACCAGACGCGGCGGGGGGGATTGCGGCGCGGTGGCCGGTGCCTGAAGAGGGGCTGCCGACATGGGCTGTGCGATGCCGTCTTCGCCGGGTGCGCCCTCGATTTTCGGACCAGCCTTGCCGTCTGGCCCAGTGTATGTCGCTTCCAGATCGATGATGTCACGCAGCAACACCTTGCCATCTGTCAGTTCGTCACGCCAGATGATGATGGCCTGAAAGGTCAGCGGGCTTTCGCAGAGGCCCGCGATCATAGCTTCGCGGCCGGCCTCGATGCGTTTGGCGATAGCGATTTCGCCTTCGCGGGAGAGCAATTCCACTGTGCCCATCTCGCGCAGATACATGCGGACGGGATCGTCGGTGCGGTCCGTCGGCTCCTTGGTGGTCGTTGTCGCAACGACCGCCGTGGGACGCGCAGCTTCAACGAGATCGCCGCCTTCCACTTCTTCTTCTGCGCCTTCTTCTGCGGCCTCTTCAGAATCATCGGAATCGACGACGTTGATACCCATCTCGTTGAGCATGGAATAAACATCTTCGATCTGGTCAGAAGACACTTCTTCTGATGGCAGAACAGCGTTCAGTTCATCGTGCGTAACAAACCCGCGCTTCTTGGCGAGCTTGATCATTTTTTTGACTGCAGCATCGGAAAGATCGAGCAAGGGGCTATCGGTGGTCTCAGCCACTGCGCCTTCGCCAGCCTTTTTTTCCTCGTCCTTCTTCGCCATGTCGCAAGCTCCGTACAAATGACTGGACGCCGCCGGCGCAGAGGCCCCGACGGCAGTTTGTTCACAATTCCCGAATCGTTTCACTTCCAAGATGGGGCGGCAGCCTTAAGGGCCGCTTAACCAAACATCTTATCGATCACTTTCGCAAAGGAAAGAGAAACGATTGAATTCCAGGCCGCGCCTAAAAGCTTCGCGCCGGGCGCCCCGACATAATGCCGAAGCCTTCCAGCGCCGCCTCGCGTCCCTCAAGGCCGACGAGTTCCAGATTGATTTCCTGAAGTCTGGAGAAGTTCTCCTCGCTAGGATCCTGCCCCAAGGCGAACTCAGCCGATTTCAGCTCCCTATGTAGCGAGCGCGCGCGGCGATGCAAGGCCATGACCTGATTTAACGTGGCTTTTACATCCTCGTTTGCAGCTTCCGGCTGCACATTCCAAAGCTTGGCAATTGCAGTTACGGCCTCGACCTTCTGCAGGGCGTCGCCAAACCCTAGTGAGACAAGCTCTTTTTTCAATTCGACATGGTCCACAGGGTCGGAGGCGGCGCAGGCAATCAGCCCGTCTCGCAGTTTGGTTGCGTCCGCACTGGCGAAGTCGAGTTCGGCCAGTTCTTCCACGTGCCGGGACAGAATGTCAGGGTGGAAGGCAAAGGCGAGCAAAATCTGGGCTTCCCGCAGGGCCAGCGCGCCAACGCGGGCGAAAACCTGGGTACGCTGGATGCCGGGCCCTGCCACCAGGGGCTTGTTGCGATAACCGGTTTGCGGTTCCTGCCGCCCGGCCTGAAACCGGCCACGCTGGCCGGGCACGAAAGGCGCGCGCCGGTTCTGCAATTGCTGCCTCTGACTGGCAGCTCCGGGCATGATGTTGGCGAGGCGCTGAAAAATATCCTCGCGATAATAGCGGCGCAGCTGCTCGTCGGGGATCAGGCGCAGCACTTCATTGATACGTTTTTCGAGACCCGCCCGGCGTTCGGGCGTATCGACTGGGCCGGTTTCCAGTTCCCGCTGCAGCAGGACTTCGACCATCGGTTTGGCGGAGGCTAGAACGGCGGCAATGGCGTCATGGCCGCCATTGCGCGCGAGGTCATCTGGATCCTGCCCATCGGGCATGAATGCAAACCGCAGACTTTTGCCAGGGCCGATCAACGGCAGCGCATTGTCGATGGCCCGGGCTGCGGCCTTGCGGCCGGCCTTGTCGCCGTCGAAACAGAGGATCGGCTCTTCCGCCATCCGCCACAGCAATTCGCAGTGGTCGGGCGTCAACGCTGTACCCAGCGCGGCGACAGTGTTGGCAAAGCCAACCGCGCTCATGGAGATCACATCGACATAGCCTTCCACGGCGATTACGGTTCCCGCATCGTGCGCGGCTTTTCGGGCCGTGTGGTGATTGTAAAGGATCGAACCCTTGTGAAAGAGCGGTGTTTCTGGCGAGTTCAGATATTTGGCGGGAACATCCTTCTCCAGAGCGCGGCCCCCGAATGCGATTACCTTCCCGGAGCGGTCGCAGATGGGGAACATCACGCGGTCCCTGAATTTGTCGTAGGGAACAGCTATGTCCTCGCCGTGGTTCAGCAAGCCCGTTTCACACATCGCTTCGGCCGAGACGCCTTTGGAGGCGAGCCAGTCGCGCAGGGCAAATCTTTCGGGCAGGGAATATCCCACGCGGAACTGCTTTTGCAGGGCTGGACCTAGGCCACGGTCGGCCAGATAGCCACGCGCCTTCGCGCCGGCCCGGCCCTGTAACTGGTCTTCAAAATAGCCAGCCGCCATTTCGACCACTTCATGCAGGGAGGCACGTTGACGATCCTGCCGGACGGCCTCCTCTGACTCCGCAGGCAGGTACACCCCCGCCTCAGCCGCAAGGCGCTCGACGGCTTCGGGGAAGCTGAGTCCCTCGGTTTCCACAAGAAAGCTGAAAATGTCGCCGTGTTTTCCAGAGGAAAAATCGTGGTAGAAGCCCTTCTGGTCGTTGACGAAAAAGGACGGCGTTTTCTCAGTCCCGAAAGGCGAGAGGCCTTTCCATTCCCGGCCGGACTTCTGCAATTTGACGCGGCGGCGCACGACATCCGAAACCGGAAGCCGGGCCTTGATCTCGTCCAGAATGTTTGGCGTGAATCGCATGAAGATGGGGCTCTTTAACGCTGCTTACTGTGCTCGCGCCCGGCACGCATCCTCTCATTATAGCTGATTCGTTCTTGTGCCCGTTATTCACAAGCGCTGAGCGCAGGTATTCCGCGCCGTATCTGCCAAGCTGTCACGTGGTGGGGAAAGATGCCAAGGCTGGAACTTTCAGCCGCTGTCAGGGGCAAGCGCCAATACGCTGGAAAACCGAGACGTCCTCGACTGTGGAGACAAAACGGTAGTCGTCCATGAGTTTGACGAACTGCGGGTCCTGTCGGGCCCAGGCAAGCCAGCTGGTGGCCGCTGCGCTGTCCTGCGCCAGAATGATGGTCGGGCAGCTCCTGGATATGTCTTCGTGCAGGATTTCCCGCTCAAGCCTGTCATAGCGCTGCTTGACTTCAACCATCCGGGCTGAATCGGGATTGGCCATGGCGAGCCAGCGCGACCCCAGCGCGAGCCAGAAGAAGGGCTGACGCTGAACCCATACGCCGTTTGTCATGCGGGTCAGCGGGAAGCCGATGCTGATATCTGCACCGACCGCCAGCAGGCGGGGCGCAGCATCAAGACGAGAGACTATTTTTGCCAGTTCGCGCGTGCGCGAGTTCCTGTGCTGGTTGTGCAGGGCATAGGACTGGGCGACAGCGAGGATCGCGAGGCCGGAAACCAGCGCAAGAACCAAACAGGACTTCGGTGTCCTCCAGGCATCCATAAGATTGAGGCTCAACGCGAACAGGCCGCAGATCAGCGCGGGCATGTTGTGATATTCGGAGCCCTTGCCTTGCAGCAGATAGATCAGAAATCCTGTTGCTGATGCGACAAGGAACACCTCTGCGGCAAATTTGAAACTCCCCGTGGCGGGGCGCAAGTAAACCGTCATCAGGGCAACGAGCAGCCAAAGCGTCGTCGAAGGCAGGAGAAATTGGGATGCAAGGGAAATGCGTGCGGGCAGATAGACTTCGGAGGCGCGCGGTAAAATCGTGTTGAGAAAATCTGGATAAGCAAGAACGACCAGCGCAAGGTAAATCGCCAGTGTTATGCCGGCACATATGTTTTCGAGCGAAAACAACGAGGCGAGTTTGCGCGTACGCATCAATGCCATGGCCTGCAAAATCGCTGGTACGAGAATGAAATGCGGTTTGGCGACGACGGCCAGCGCCATCCCGATGCCAACTATCATTCGCGTTGTGCGATGGGTCCTCACGTCGGACGTGGCGAATATGGCCAGCCAGGGCAACAACAATAATAGTCCGATATGTTCGCGCTGGGCGAATTCATGCGCCGGGGCGACGAGCAGAAGAATTGCTAGCACAGCGGCTATCACTGCGCCCGAGTGCGGGAGAGCGCAGAGCGTGATCAGGCGCGACGTTACAAACCAGATCGTGACTGCAACCAAAGCGAAGATCACGACTTCCAGTGGCAGATCGCTTGAAACGTGCAGGAGGCGTCCGAGCCATGCGGCGGGCAGATAGATCAGAACCGCGCCGGGCGGATTGACTTCGAAAAAGTCTACCGACATTCGGCGTCCATCGAGAAGCCATTCGGCTGCCGACAAAAGCCAGGCGACATCGTGATTGATGAGAGTTTGAGTGCGCAGATATATCGCGCCAGCCACGGCGAGCGATGCTGTCAGCCAGAGGGCTGTGTTCGCCTCGACCGGACGGAGGCCTGCCGCTGACGGCATTTCTTTGGCGTCTGGAAAGCTCACTGAAGACCAGCTGTATTGGAGAATAGACTTTGCTGCGGCAATTTAAGGTGCGAGCCGTTAACATCCTGTTGTAAGCGGCCTGAGCGTCTTTTTTATCTTGTCCGACAAGATATTGATTCAATAAATCATTTTAGGGCCTGTCGTCATTTAAGGGATTCGCAAATCAGTGAAAGCGTGATTCATGGGGAGCCTTCCTGAAGGAGGCTTGTGATGGAACGCCATGCTTTGCGCGACGATCAATTCGCTCGGATTGAAAATTTGCTTCCGGGTCGTCCC
>CAMDKB010000287.1 GCA_945901195.1 Rhizobium sp. Q54 | reverse complement strand
GACACGACCAGCCAGAATAATGAAATCCTGCCAGTTTGATGCAATATTGTCCGCATAGGACAGTATTGGATGAGACGACGGATTGCGTGATGAATCGCCTGATAAAAAAGTCATGATTTTCCCCTACCACTGCTCCCCGCAGCAATTAAACCTTGATCGATTTACAGAGTGAAAAAAACCCCAGAACTGAAAATAATCAAGGAAAAGACATGTTCGCAAGGCAAATTGACAACAATTTGCCTTGATCTCTGAGGATAAGGTGTGCGTAAGCGCACATCCAAGTATGTTCGCATAGTCGAAAACCAAGTCATTCCGGTGAGGCCTACACACGCCGCCGGTAACAGGATTTCGGAAGGAGAGAGCTATGAAGTTGAAGTCCACCATCACAGCCGCTGTAGCAGCATTGACAATGGGAGCAGGTCTGGTCGCTTCCACGTCTTCGGCCGAAGCCCAATGGCGACGCGGCGGCTACGGCCCCGGCATTGCGCTCGGGGTTGGCGCAGGTCTGCTTGGCGCAGGAATCATTGCGTCCCAGCGGCCCTATTACGGCGGTGGTTATGGCGGTGGTTATTATGCCCCCGCTTACGCAGCGCCAGTTTACGGGGCACCGGCTTACGGCGCGGGATGCTGGCGTGAACGTCGCGCGGTTCACGATAACTGGGGCAATTTCCGCGGTTATCGCATGATCCGGGTCTGCGGCTGAACGCAGGCACCAGACCAAGGCAAGCATCACACGAAACTGCGATGATTTGCGCTCAGAACCTCACGGGACCTCCAGCCTGTGAGGTTCTGGCGTTTTGACCCGACTTTCATTCAACAGCTTTTGTTTCTCGATTTCTGAAAAGCAGTTACGATGGCTCCGTGAGCGGGAGGCCACATTGAAAATCTTGTCATCTGGAAATGCCGTACTGCTGGCTCTCGCGGTGACGCCATGCGCGGCCACTGCGGACGAAATCACGGACTTCTATCGGGGACGAACGGTGGAATTTCTGGTTGGCGCCGCCGCAGGGGGTGGTTTCGATCTGACCGCGCGGCCACTTGCGCCGTACCTGTCGAAGCATCTGCCGGGAAATCCAACGATCATCATTCGAAATATGCCCGGTGGTGCAGGCGTCATCATGACGAACTTCCTGGCCAGTGCTGCCAATGCGGATGGCACCGTCTTCGGCATGGGCACCAGCAATGTGCCCTATGAACCTCGGCTCAATACGCTTTCGTCCGATGGCCGCAATATCAAATACGACCCTCGTACACTGGGCTGGATCGGAACGCCTGTACGCGAACCCCAGGTGAGCTATGTCTGGCACACGACAGGCGTCAAGACCTGGCAAGATCTACGCACAGCCAAGATCAGATTCGGGGCCACCGCTGTCAGCGGCGACAACGCCATTTTCCCCGCGCTGGCCAATCACCTGCTCGGGCTGAAATCGGAGATCGTCACCGGTTACAAGGGCGTGTCCGAGATATTGCTGGCTATCGAGCGGGGCGAACTGGAAGCCAACAATTCTGCCTATTCGACGCTGACCATTTCAAAGCCGGACTGGAAACGCGACAACAAGGTGCACGTCATCATGCAATTCGGCCTCCAACGACTGCCGGCCATTGCCGATGTGCCGACCATTCTCGAACTTGTCGACAATCCGGTCGATCAGCAGATGCTGCGGTTCTTTCTGCTGAAGTTCGAAATGCACAGGCCGATGTACACAGGACCAGGCGTGCCGCCCGCGCGTTTAGCGGCGCTGAGGAGCGCGTTCGACAAGGCAGTTGCAGATCCGGACTTTCTGGCCATCGCCAAGCGCGCAGGCCTCGACATCAATCCGCTTGATGGCGCGGGCGTTGCACGGCTGGTCGATGAGGTCATGACGACGCCGCAGCCAATCGTCGATCGGCTGCGCAAGACACTTGAGGATTCTGCGCTCAAGAAAAACTAGGCATGCGCGCGAACCCAGCCATCCAGCATGCGATTGAAGCCGGCGGGATGTTCGCGATAGACGAAATGTCCTGAGCGATTGAATACGCGAACTTCCGTTTCGCGCTGATGTTTCATGAACAACTCGATCAATTGCTGGCCGGCCTCAAAGTCCGCGCCGGGGTCATTCAAGCCCCAGACAACGAGCGTTGGACTGGGCATGCCTTTCTCGATCAACCAGCGGTGCACCTGCGTGCGCTGGGTGAGCAGTTGCGGTGCAAATTGCCTGAACTGCAGGCCGCCCTCGCTCATACGAGACGCCGCGAAGCGACTCTTTTCCAGCCTTGCGATCTTGAGGCTCTCGTCGATCCATGCCTCCGTGACAATCGATGGATTGTAGGAATAGCGCTCAAGATACCAGCGAATGCTTTCGCGCGTGTCTTCGGGCTGCGGACGGTTGCGGACCATCACAGACGTCCGCGTTATGCCCGGCGACAATGTGCCCGACGATACGCAAATAGTCGATTTCACAAGATCGGGCCGCTCCATCGTGATGCGCGTCACGATATAGCCGCCACGGGAATGACCCACGAGATGATAAGGCTTTTTGCCCAACTTATCGAGGAAGGCGATGATGTGCTGCACGCTTGCATGCATGGTGTAATCGCCATCGCTTTTGGGATTGTCCGTATAACCTTGCCCCATACGATCGAGCGATATGCAATTGTGTGAGGCCATCAGCACAGAAAAATTCAGCTCCCATGACCGGGCGCAACTGGAGCCGTCGGTCGTGCCCATCTGCACGCCATGGATAAAGACGATGCGTTCGCCCTCGCCTTCGTCGAAATAGCGCGTGCGCACGCCATCAACGTCCATCCATTTCTCCGCGCCCATGTCGACAGAAACGGGGCGATAATTCTTGATAAGATCAGTCGCCATTGGTCACCCCCTCGACGAATTCGCTGACAACACGATTGAATTCCTGCGCGCGCTCGCGGAAGCTGAAATGGCCGGCCTGATTGAATACATGCAGACTGGTGCGCGGCTGCTTGCAGGCGATCAAATTATAATAGCGAAGGCCCATGGCCATCGGCGCCGTGGGATCGTTGTAGCCCCAAATTAGCATAACCGGGCGACGGAAGCCGTCGTTCTCGATCATCGCGTGCAATTCGTCGCGATCGTCGACAAGGCGGGGCAGAAAGCGCGAGGCGAGCTGTCCCTCATCCAGCATCTTTTTCGTCGCGATGTGATTTTTTGGCAGATCGCTGATCTTCTGCTTCATAGCAAGCCATTCGTCAGTGACAGCATCCTTCGACCAGGAATAATTTTCGAGGATGTAACGCGCCGATTCCACGCTGTGGGACGGGTGTGGATTGCAGGCGAAAACGACATCGTTGCGGCCTTCACCGGGCGCGGCTGAAGCTGTGTCGATGGCGATGCAGCTTTCCACCAGCCCGGGATAGTCGAGGGTGAGTCGCGAGGCGACATAGCCGCCGCGTGAGTGACCCACCAGATGACAGGGGCCGAGTTTCAATTGCGTCAACAGCGCTGCGACATGCTTGACCGACGCTTCCATCGTGTAGTCTTCGTCGCGCGTGGGCAGATCAGTATAGCCTTGCCCGAGCCTGTCGATGGCTATGACGCGAAAACGCTTGGACAGGGGCCCGAAATTCAGATCCCAGTCCTGTGCACTTTCGCCGCCGGCGTGATCCCCCACCTGGCCGCCGTGGATAAATACCAGCACTGGTCCTTCGCCCGCTTCATAATAACGCGTGCGAACGCCTTCGACGTCGACCCATCTGGGTTCATATTCTTCAAGAAACATTGGCGACTCCCGGATTTTTAATCAGCGCTGCCCCCTGCATCGCTAGATGGCTTCAAGCTTGGCGATCTTTGCGTATTCGGCCCAGTTCTTCGTTTCGCGTTCCAGCAATTCCTTCAGCATTTTCGAATTGCCGGGCATGGCGTCCGCGCCGGTGTCGGCGCAGAACTTCAGCACATCGGGTGCAACAGCGATTTCATTGAAGAGCGTTTCCAGCCGGTCGCAAATATCCCTTGGCGTCTTGGCGGGCACATGGACGGACCAGAAATTACGGATGTCGAGATCATCAATGCCGGCTTCCCGCGCGCCCGGCACGCCTGGCACGTTCTTCAGCGGTTCAGCGGACGCCATACACAACGCCTTCATCTTGCCCTCCTTGATAGGCCCGGCAAAAGTGATGACATCAATGAAGGAGAAATCGAGCGCGCCGCTCAGCATGTCGTTGATCATCGGCCCCTGTTCTTTGTATTTCACCTCGACGGCGCTGAGGCCGAATTTCGATTTGTAAATTTCCGTGGCAACGTAACCGGGCGTCGCCAGTGAGCCATAAGAGGCCTTGTTGCCCTTTTCCTTGAGATAGGCGGTCAATTCCGGCACGCTATTGAAACGGTCTGAGCGAACGACCAGCGAAAACGCGAATACATGCAGGGTCGTGATGTGCTCAAAATCATTGATCGGATCGAAATTGAGCTTCTTGAAGATAAATTGGTTTGCAACCAACATGGAACTCGACGGACAGATATAAATCGTGTGTCCGTCAGGCTTTGAACGCGCAGCCGCCTCGGTCGCGATATTGCCGAACGCGCCGGGCTTGCTTTCCACCACGAGAGGCTTGCCGAGTCTTTCGGCCAGTTTGCTCCCGTAAAACCTGATCTTTACGTCCGCCCCCGCGCCTGGCGGAAACATGCTGATGGCGCGGATGGGACCGGAGGGATAATCACTCTGGGCAAGCGAGAAGGCTGGGATAATGGCGGGACTAGCGATGAGACCGGCGGCCCCTGTGATGAGATTGCGGCGCGTGAGCATGTTTTCCCCTGTTTGTTGTGTTTGTTCAGATTGGCACGAGTTGGGCGATCTTTGCATATGTGGCCCAGTTCCTTGTCTCGCGTTCCAGTAATTCGCGCAGCATTTTGGAATTGCCAATCAGTGCATCGGCACCCGTTGCTGCATTGAATTTGACGACATCTGGCGAAGCAGCGATTTCATTGAACCAGATTTCCAGCTTGTCACAGATGGGTTTTGGCGTCTTGGCTGGCACATGGACAGACCAGAAGTTGCGCAGATCAAGACCTGGAATTCCCGCTTCGCGCGCACCGGGAACGCCGGGAACATTCTTCAACGCCTCTGCGGACGTCATGCACAGAGCCTTCATCTTGCCGTCTTTCACCGGGCCGGCAACCGTGTTGAGGTCAACAAAGGTATAGTCGATCTGGCCATTCAGCAGGTCGTTGATCAGGCTGTTGGGTTCCTTGTATTTCACTTCCACCGTGGCGAGATTGAATTTGGCTTTATAGACTTCACCGGCGACGTAGCCGGGCGCTGCAATCGTGCCATAAGAAGCCTTGTCGCCCTTTTCTTTCAGATACGCAGTGATTTCAGGCACCGAATGAAAGCGATCTGATCGCACGATGAGCGAAAAAGCGAACTCATGCAGCGTCGTAATATGTTCGAAATCATTGATCGGATCGAAAGTCAGATTCTTGAAAATGAAGCGGTTGGCGACAAGCATGGAACTGGATGGGCAGATATAGATCGTATAGCCATCCGGCTTGGACCGGGCGACGAATTCAGTGGCGATATTGCCGAACGCACCGGCGCGGTTTTCCACAACGACGGTCTTGCCAGTCTTCTCGGCGAGTTTGGCGCTGTAATAGCGAATGCGCCCATCTGCCCCTGCGCCCGGCGGAAACATGCTGATGGCGCGGATGGGTCCTGCTGGGTAGTCGCTTTGGGCGAACGCGGATGTGAGCGGCAAGGATGGCGCTGCCAGCATCGCCGCGCCGCCGGACAGCAGATTGCGGCGGGTGAAGGGTTTTGTGTCCATTTAATTGGCCTCGAGCTTGGCGAGCTTGGCGTAACCTTGCCAATCCCTGGTTTCCTGCACCAGCAATTCGCGTAGCATTTTCGAATTGCCGGGCATGGGGTCCGATCCGTTGACCTCCAGGAATTTCAGCGTATCGGGCTCCATGGCGATTTCGTTGAAGAACATTTCCAGCTTGTAGCAGATGGCCTTGGGCGTACCCACAGGCACATGAACCGACCACCAGTTGCGGATATTGAGTCCATTTATGCCGGCCTCACGGGCCCCCATGATAT
>CAMDKB010000286.1 GCA_945901195.1 Rhizobium sp. Q54 | reverse complement strand
CGCCAAACTCCGAAGCGTTTTCGCGTCGAAATCCGCGCGCAGGGGAATAGGCAAAGACATGACGAACCTCCTCGTTCGCCACGAATGAATCAGACACCGACTGATTTGGATAGCCAGAACGAGTCACGCATCAAGGGAGATGGTATTAGTATGAGTGCTCCGAGCAATCCTGTGCAATCGGCTGCAGGTGAAGGCCAAGCCGACATTACGCTGATCCGGATTGAAAAACTGGAGCAAGCGATCATCGTGCTTGAAACACATGTCTTCAAATCGATGGCATGTATGAGAGGTCTCGTTCACATTCTGTTCAGTGCGGCAATGCTGTTAGTTTGCCTCAGATTTTTGGTTCCAGGTATTGCGCTGTCGCAATCACAATCAGTCTTTATCGATTCGGCAATAGTGGCTGCGCTGCTGACTTCGGCAATGCTGCTTCTGCTGGTATTTGTGTTGAAACGCCGGCCCGGCGATGCGCCTGATGTGTGATTGAATTCATAAGTCAAATTGCGAATGCGAGTTGTCAAATAAAATGCCCGGCGCAATCAGTTGCACCGGGCCAAAATCTTTAGCGATAATCTCTCATCACACCATATATTGCCCACCATTCATCGAGATCGTTGATCCCGTGATAAACGCCTGTTCGTCCGATGCCAGAAACACGACGGCCTTGGCTATTTCTTCTGGCTCGCCGAGGCGGCCCATGGGGATGTGCGGGAGGATGTGCTTGTCGAGGACGTCCTGGGCGATGGCGCGGACCATTTCCGTGCCGATATAGCCGGGCGCGATAGCGTTGACCGTGATGCCAGCGCGTGCGCCTTCTTGCGCTAGCGATTTGACGAAGCCGATTTCACCGGCTTTGGCGGCGGAGTAATTGGCTTGCCCGGCCTGGCCCTTCTGGCCGTTGATGGATGATATGCAGATGACACGGCCGAATTTGCGGGTGCGCATGCCTTCCCACACCGGGCGCGTCATGTTGAAAAGCGAGTTCAGGTTGGTGTTGATGACGGCGTTCCACTGGTCCGGCGTCATGCGGTGGAACATGGCGTCTTTGGTGATGCCGGCATTGTTGACCAGAATATCGATGGGGCCGAGATCGGCTTCGACCTGCTTGAGGCCGGCGGCGCAGGCGTCGTAATTGGCCACGTCCCATTTGTAGACGGGAATGCCGGTTTCTTCCTTGAAATTGGCGGCGGCTTCGTCATTGCCGGCATAGGTCGCGGCGACATTATGGCCTGCGGCCTTCAAAGCTTTCGAAATGGCGGCGCCGATGCCCCGCGATCCACCTGTAACGACTGCTACTCTTGCCATGAGTCCCTCCCTGATTTCCTTCCGGAATAGTCTAATGATTATCGCAGATTGGTATAGGGGTCATTTGTGCTTTAGCTGCGCGACTTTCGATTAATATTCTTGCAGGTGTCCGCCTTGATCGAAAAAAAAAGGGCGGCAGGTTTGGCTGCCGCCCGTTCAATTGATTTTGCGATGATCGAGGCGCTAGCGTTCCAAACGTATTTTTGTTTCTAGCGTTCCACGCACATTTTTGTTTTTCTAGCGTTCCACGCACATGGCGATGCCCATGCCGCCGCCGATGCAGAGGGTGGCGAGGCCTTTGCGCGCGCCGCGGCGCTGCATTTCATAAAGCAGGGTGGTGAGGACACGCGCGCCGGACGCGCCAACAGGATGACCGATGGCGATTGCGCCGCCGTTCACGTTGACGATGGCGGGATCCCAGCCCATGTCCTTGTTGACGGCGAGGGCCTGTGCGGCAAAGGCTTCGTTGGCTTCCACCAGTTCGAGATCCTTGACCTTCCAGTTCGCCTTGGCGAGCGCCTGACGGGACGCTGGGATCGGGCCAGACCCCATGACGGCAGGGTCGACGCCAGCTGTCGCCCAGGAGACGATGCGAGCGAGCGGGGTGAGTCCGCGCTTTTTGGCTTCATCGGCGCTCATCAGGACGATCGCAGCTGCACCATCATTGATACCTGAGGCATTGCCGGCGGTGACAGAGCCTTCCTTGCTGAAGGCGGGACGCAGCTTTTGCAGACCTTCCAGCGTCGTGCCGGCCTTGATGTATTCATCCTGATCGACCACCACGTCGCCCTTGCGGGTGGAAACGGTGAAGGGGGTGATTTCGTCCTTGAACTTGCCGGCCTTCTGGGCGGCTTCGGCCTTGTTCTGGGAACCAAGGGCGAATTTGTCCTGCTCGTCGCGGCTGATCTGCCATTTGGCGGCAACGTTTTCTGCCGTCGTGCCCATGTGGTAGCCGTGAAAGGCGTCGGTGAGGCCGTCGCGGATCATGGAATCGACGAATTTCAGGTCGCCCATTTTCTGGCCGTTGCGCAGATGCGCGACATGCGGGGCAAGCGACATGGATTCCATGCCGCCAGCGACGATGACTTTAGCGTCGCCATTGGCGATCTGCTGCATGCCGATGGCGACTGTGCGCAGGCCCGAGCCGCAAAGCTGGTTGAGGCCCCAGGCCGTCTTTTCCTGAGGGATACCGGCCTTCATGGCGGCCTGGCGGGCAGGGTTCTGGCCTTCGCCAGCGGAAAGAATTTGCCCCATGATGACTTCGTCGACATCGGCGGGATCGACCTTGGCGCGGGCGAGCGCCGCCTTGATCGCAGTTGCGCCCAGCTCATGGGCGGGGGTGTTTGCGAAGACGCCGTTGAAAGATCCGACTGCCGTACGGGCAGCGCCGACTACCACGATATCATTGGCCATGGGGCACTCCTCTGGTTGTTCCCGGCTGAAGCGGGCGGGCGCGAAAGCCGGATTGGCCTTGATCGCCGGATGCTGGGGGCACGATAGAGTTCAACATTGCCGGCCCGCCCGGGTCAAGCGGACGGATATGGGCAATTGG
This sequence comes from Rhizobium sp. Q54, assembly GCA_945901195.1. Lineage (GTDB taxonomy): Bacteria > Pseudomonadota > Alphaproteobacteria > Rhizobiales > Beijerinckiaceae > Terripilifer. Next base: position 3,197 of record CAMDKB010000286.1, on the reverse strand, counting down.
TATGCAGTGCACCTCAAATTGTCGCGCTGCAAGATGCCAATCCCGTCGCATTGCACAAATTTCTTTCACTTTTGCAACAAAATGCTATCCTCTTCCTCAGGAGCGGGTCCAAAGCTGCGTTTCGAAGATCGACGGAAACATGTGATGACAGACGCTAAAAAGCCGATTACGATCAAAAAATACGCGAACCGTCGTCTCTACAATACTGGCACCAGCAGTTACGTAACGCTGGAAGATCTCGCTAAAATGGTCAAGGAAGGCGATGATTTCGTCGTTTTTGATGCGAAATCGAACGATGATATCACCCGTTCCGTGCTGGCCCAGATCATATTCGAGCAGGAAGGCAAAGAAGGTCAGAGTCTCTTGCCAATATCGTTTTTGCGGCAGCTTATTCGCTTTTATGGCGATTCCATGCAGATGCTTGTTCCCAGCTACCTTGAGTTTTCTATCGACAAGTTGGTGGGTGAACAGCAGAAGATGCGCGAGCAGGTAGCCAATGCTTTCGGGGGCTCCGGTCTGCCCGGTCAACCGGTCTTTGCCGCAATGGAAGAAACTGCGCGCAAGAACATGGCCATGTTCACACAGGCAATGTCACTGTTTGGCGCCTTCAATCCGGCCGCGGGTAAAATGGAAGGCGGTGCAGCAGAGGCGCCTGCACAGTCGGCTCCTGCAACCGCTCCAGCAGCAAATCCAGTCGGAGGCAGCGATCTGGATGTCATGCGCAAGCAGATTGAAGACATGCAGAAAACGCTGGAAGCCTTGTCCGGAAAGAATTAGCTGAAAGATTCAAGCTGCTGCGGTAATTCCTGCGGCGGTAGCGGGGGCGAGTTCAGTCACACCCATGCCGAACCAAGACCCCTGACAATAATCCACGCCCCATTCGGCAAGCAAAGTGGCTGTCTCCTGGTTCTCGACCCATTCAGCGACTACGGGAATCTGCAAGTGGTTGGCGAGTTCGATCAAGGTTCTCACGAAGAACCGGTCATCCGAGGAGCGGGCCAGGTTTTGGATAAAGGCGCCGTCTATCTTCAACAGATCAATGCCAAGGCCACGCAAATTCTTGAATGATGAATAGCCTGCGCCGAAATCGTCCATGGCGATGCGCATTCCGGTCTCGCGGATGGCAGCGATGCGTTCCCGCATCTTATCAATATTTCCGATGGCGCATGTTTCTGTAATTTCCGCGATCAATCTGCTGGCAACGCCGGGATTCAGGTTCAGACGCGTGCGCGCCGCTTCGAGCCAGTCGGAATCGTGAGCCGTGATGCCGGAAATGTTTATGGTAAGGGTCAGGGCCGGATCGGCGGCAAGCCGGTCAATCGCCAGTTCCATGACGCGTTGGTCCAGCAGAGTTACCAGGCCTGATTTTTCCGCGACGGGGATCAAGCTGGCAGGAGATATTTCGCGGCCATCGTCTGTACGCAGGCGCAGCAGAGCCTCGTAAAATACGGGCTTGCCGCTTTTGGCCGCCACAATAGGCTGTAACGCGATGGCCACGCGGCGCTGGTTAAGCGCATCCAGAATATGTTCAGCAATGGCCTGGTTGCGCAGGCGCTCGTGATTGACCTTCAGGCTCGGTGTGAAAAGAATGAAGCGCTTCGACTGGCCGCGCGTCGTGTCGATAGCCTCTTCGGCGTGCTGAAATAATTGCTGTGTGTTGCGGGCATCCCTGGGTGCGCAAATGCCCCCGGCGCGCACCGAGATCTTGTGCTGGCCATGTGGAGTTTTCAGTTCCTGAGACGTCAGGGCGTCGAGAAAACGCGACGCGGAAAATTCAATTTGTTCCGTATCGCAATTTTGCAGAAGTATTGCGAAACTATTCCCGGAATAACGGGCAACAATGTCTGACCCGCGCATTGTTTCCCGGATCCTCTGAACTGCGGCGGCAATGATTGCATCGCCCGCGTCATAGCCGTAGGTGCGGTTGGCGCTTGTCATGCCATCGATGGCAAGTAACAACATAGCGAATCCGGCCTTGCCGGGCTTGCTGTCCACAAACAGGCGATTGAGGCATTCCATAAGGCTGGCCCGTGACATGGCTCCGGTCAAGGAATCTAGATCGGCTCCGGGCTGCGAATTGCGCAATTCTTCGCGATTTTTGGCGACGACGCGAACCGCTCCGTGAGCGTGCGCAGGCTTGCCATCGGGGCCAGCGAAACAACGCCCGGAATCTTCGATCCATACGCGGGGGGAGCTGCGAGATTCGGGATCAAGAAGAATGCCATATTCGGCGTAATATCGCGCGCCGGCGCCAGTATCATTCTCGATGACCTTGTTGATGGCTTCAAGTCTGGTGGCTCGGCTGTCCCATGACATCAGGCCCGCATAAGTGCGCCCGCTTTGAAGGTCGGCTATATTGAAGACGGGAAGAACATCTGCGGCATTCGGCCCCCAGGCAATCATGTCGGACATGATGTCCCAGTCGTAGATTGTTTCACCGATCGAGCTGAGGATGTCGCGCGGGAGCGGCGCGTTACGCGTGGCATCAGCGGGAACAAGTGGTAATGAGTCGGCTTTGCTGATTTTCAATTCAAATTTTGACACAAGGCGCTCCAGCAATTTTTGTGCGGCGCAAATCTTGTGCGCACGGACGCAAATTTCACCTAAACGCGTTAACGAAGGGGAAACGCTGTTGCATTTTGCGCGGCCACATCCACCCGCGCAAATTGCCAACTCTCCCTAGGCTTTGTTCTTGCGTTCGCGCAGTTCGGTAAAGACCGCCGCCGGTTCCGCGCCAATCATCGACAGTTGCTTCTGGATTGCAGGATCGTTAGCGCGCAGGAACGGATTGGTTTTCAATTCCAGACCAAGCGTTGTGGGTAGAGTCGGCTTGTTTGCCGCGCGCAGAGCTTCAATCTCCGAAAAGCGTTCGCGAAGGGCGTTGTTTTCGGGATCCACCGTCAGCGAGAATTTCGCATTCGATAAAGTGTATTCGTGTCCGCAATAAATTTTTGTGTCCTGCGGCAGGGCTGCGAGCTTGGCAAGCGAAGCGTGGAGAACCTGGGGCGGCGCTTCAAACGCGCGCCCGCAGCCGAGCGCGAAAAGCGTGTCCCCCGCAAAAAGGAGATGATCCTCTTCGAAAAAATAAACGATATGTCCTGTGGTGTGGCCCGGTGTTTCAATGATCCGCGCGGTGAGTCCGCCTATGCTTATTTTCTCGCCCTCCGACACATAAACATCCGCGCCGGGTATGCGAG
>CAMDKB010000285.1 GCA_945901195.1 Rhizobium sp. Q54 | reverse complement strand
GCGCGCTGGAGCGGCTTCTGCGGTGTTAATCCCAATTTCGCGAGCAGAGCTCCGATAGCAGTCAGACCAAGATGAAGTCCGAACTTTCTCGCGATAAGGTCAGCGACCACGGATCGCGTCCACAGACCGAAATCCAATCCATACTGGCGCGGGTCTTTGCCATTGATCCAACGGAACACCTGCTTTTCCTGTGCGGGCGACAGGCTCCGCGGGCGGCCTGGGCAGGTCTGGAGCTCAACGCTTTGACGCCAACGCCCGGCTGACGCGCCGTAGCAAGCCACTTGTAGATCGTTGTGCGATTGAAACCATAAGCGGCAATTACGTCTGCAGGGGCCTCACCAGCCCGTACCCGTTCAACCGACATCCGCCGGATGATCTCCAGCGTTCGATGATCAAAAGTCCGCCCGTCGCGCTTCATAAAACATCATACCATCAGCGATAAAAAAATCTACCAAATTGTCGTCTTAATTACCGACTGCTGAGTAAATGAGGCGGGACCATTGCCCCGCCTCTGTTTTTTTAAATTGCCCGCAAGGATTCACGTTGCGTCTAATCGGGTTTGGGCATGCGTTTAACTGGCTTGAGGAAGAACACGATAAAGGTTGCGCCATGTGGGCAGCGCGCTTCATGCCGGCTGCCCGGCGGCCGCCAGACAAAATTGCCCGCTGTGCAGGCGCCATGGTCATCCTCAAGCGAACCTTCCAGCACATAGGTCTGCTCGAGTTCCGTATGCTCATGATAAGGAATGACCCCGCCAGGCTCCATTTTCACCAGCACGGTCAGGCGTCCCGATTCAGGGTCCGAATAAAGGGTCTTCTGAACAGAGCCCGGCAAGCGGGAAGGTTCCCAGCGCATATTCTGGATGTCCTTGTAGACACCCATCGGAATCGGCGTTGCTATGCTGGAATCGGTCATGTGATGCTCCCTGCCGCTCTCTGGATGTCCAAGCGTGCGGCCAGACTAACGAACACCTTCAACGCAGGAAACCAAAAAATCTTCATTCTTGAAAGAGGCACCGCCCTGCAATCAAAATAGTCTTGGCCATCCTTGGGCTAGGCTAACTTTCTAATTGACACAATATTCTCAAAACACTCCCAACGCCTGCGTGTGCCAGAGGAAAGAATGGTTTCGACTGTTGCTGACATATGGATTTACAAATAAGCGCAGCTTCATGGCTTACAAAATCGAGGGGAACCAGCACTATATCGGCTCTTCCTATCAGTCCTCTCAAGAGGATGGTCGCCTGTTCCTGCCCGCCATCATGATGTAGAAAGCTGGCTCCCATTTTCTCAGTCGCAGCTCTTACAAATTTTATCCCCTTGGCGACACCTCCGACATACAGAACCGTTTTGCCCTGCAGATCCAGAGCCGTGCTTTCTTCATTACTAAAGTATTGCTCCAGTCCCGCGATTTCTGACTTTAAAGAAATTGTTTCTGTCTTGTATCGTTCCAGTTTCAGGCTCTGTTCATTACACAATTGCAGAAGTGGCGCTAACCGCGCCTCGAGGGAAGTCCGGCGCGCCTTTTCAGCGTTGAGCCTAGTTTCAAGATTTTTGACCGTCTTGCGAACTGTGGATGCTTCAGCATCTTCCGGCGATGGGGGTGCGTCTGATAGTTGTCTGGCAAGCAACGCGCGTAAATTCTGAAGCTCCTTATCGCGCGAAGCCCAGCCGTCACGCATTTGCCGCCGCGCTGAATTTAATTGCTCGAGCAATAAATCTTTTTCAGTCTCCAGTTCCAGGAGCCTCTTCAGATCAGCGCGGTTTGAGGCGCCCACGAGATGAGACAGCATATGAATGTAGCCGAACACTTCATTAAACAAACTCTCACTTGCCAGCGGATGGGTTGCTACAGCCCAATATGCGCCTTCCACAGCGCCCTCCTGACGCGATTGCTTCCACGCCACCCGCACTTAATCTTCCGCGTTGGTGGATGAAAAGCGCCTGATGATACCTGCATGTTTTTCGTCGAGCGCCTTCGTCAGCATTTTCGAGGACAGCCCTGGCATGGAGGCGTAACGCACTCCCAGAGTATGAATATCGTGATCGGACTTGTTTCGTGTTGCCTCTCCGCTCAGTTTTACAACAATCTTCCTGAGTTATCCCATAGTCAGGCAAGTACCCAATATCGAGCAATGCGTCATAGGCGATAAATCGAAGAGGGTCCTGCGACGCAGGATTTTTTGAGGCGCCCAGTCGTCACCAGCACTGCCTATTCTCAAGTGCGGTTTTTTATCACTGAAAATAGTGGTGTTCATCACAACCCCCAACGATCAGTTTTGACCTTGCCCTCTTAGAACTACTCGCACGACTAAATTATTATAAAGTCAAGCTTATTTCTCTGGCAAGGCATTTTTTGGATCGCTGGGAGCGACAGACCTGGCCCGGCAATACGGGCATCGCGCCCTCCCTTCGGCAGGTTGGGCCCGTCAATACCGACAAATCGGGTAAGGTGGTTGCGTGGAAGCAATGTACCAGTTGCTTGAAAGTAAAAGGCTGCGCGAGCCGCGCTTCCTTCCCAATGTTTTGAATACTGGAACGGCAGTCTATTCAACCGGATCGAATTCGTCCGGTGCAAATTCGCGCTTCACGTTACAGAATTCGCAGGTGACCCCTATTTTTCCATCGTCACCAATCATATCCTTGCGCTCTTGCGGTGTGAACCCGCGCAGCATGGTTTCGATTCCATCGCGCGAACACCGGCATGCATAACGAACCGGAAGGATATCAAATACCTTCACGCCGCGTTCGTGGAACAGCCTGTAAAGCAAGCGTTCGCTGGAAAGCATGGGATCGACGAGTTCATGATCCTCGACGGTCGCAGCCAACGCTTTGGCTTCGGCCCAGGCTTCGTCCTCGGAGAACTCGGGCGTCATCGTGCCTGCCGGCGCATCGCCCGGATCAATGTCCGCCATGCGCCCGCGTTCGGGCGAATGCGGCAGGAATTGCACGAGCAAACCGCCTGCACGCCAGCGCTGCTGCCCGCTGGCGCCTTCTAGGATCTCGGCGACCGCAAGGCGCACCAGGGTCGGAATTTGCTCGGACTGACGGAAATATTGATGGGCTGCTTCTTCAAGCGACTGGCCTTCCAGCGCGACGACGCCCTGATAGCGTGATTGATCGGGACCGCGATCAATCGTGAACGCCAGATGGCCTCGCCCCAGCAACAGACCCGGACCGGCAGCTCCAGAGGCGCGCGCCGTGTCCAGCGCTTCGGCCTTGAAGCGGGCGAGTGCACGCACACGGTCGGGAGCATCGAAATCAACGACCAGCATGTCCACGATGCCGTCAGTGCGCGTCTGTAGCTGGAAACGGCCCTCGAATTTCAGCGATGTCCCAAGCAGCACTGTCAGAACAGCAGCCTCACCAACCAGGCGGGCCACTTCAGGGGGATAATCATGGGGCGCCAGCACTAGGTCGAGCGCTTCGCCCAGCCGCACCACCCGGCCGCGCACATCAAGCGGCTCGACGGCAAAGGGCAACACGGAATCGTCAGCGCCATCGTCAGAGACGAATTTGGCCCGCTCCGCCGACCCGCTCATGCGCCAGCCTGCTCGTTGTCCATCGACCACGCCAGAACACCCTTCTGCGCATGGAGGCGATTTTCTGCCTCGTCGAAGACGACGGATTGGGGACCGTCCATGACCTCGTCGGTGACTTCCTCACCGCGATGGGCGGGCAGGCAATGCATGAAAATCGCGTTCTTCGCGCCAGCAGCCATCAACCTTGCGTTGACCTGATAGGGCGCCAGCAGTGTCTGACGACGGCGCACCTGCTCTTCATCGCCCATCGACACCCAGCAATCTGTGACGATGGCGTCGGCGCCATCGGCAGCTTCGAACGGATCGGGAGTCACAAGCAAACGGGTCCCATTTTTCTGCGCCCAGCTTATCAGGGACTCGGGCGGCGAAAGATCTCCCGGTGTTGCAACACGGATCGAAAAATCGAAGGCATTGGCGGCATGTATCCAGCTTGCCAGCACATTGTTGCTATCACCTGTCCAGGCGATTGTCTTGCCCTTGATGGGCCCGTTGTGTTCCTCGAATGTCATCACATCGGCCATGATCTGGCAGGGGTGCGAGCGCTTGGTCAGCCCGTTGATCACCGGCACGCTGGCGTGATGGGCAAGTTCCATGAGATCGTCGTGGCTGAGGATGCGGATCATGATGGCATCGACGTAACGCGAAATGACGCGCGCTGTATCGGCGATGGTTTCGCCGCGTCCCAATTGCATTTCTCTGCCGGTGAGCATGATCGTCTCGCCACCGAGCTCGCGCATGCCGACATCGAAGGAAACGCGCGTGCGCGTAGAGGGTTTATCGAAAATCATCGCCAGCATCTTGCCTTTCAAGGGCTGATGCGCAGCGATTTCGCCCTTGCGGCGCGCCTTCTTGATAGTGCAGGCGCGATCGAGAATCCGGCGCAGTTCAGCAGGCTCGAATTCCGTCAGGTCAAGAAAGTGGCGCGGCAGAACACGGTTGGCCGGACCATTGCTTTTTGCGGCTCCGGTTGTCACGCTCTTGCTCCGTTTCCAAGAGGAAACTTCGCCTCGATGGCGCTGCAGGCAGCATCCAGCCGGGCAAAGGCTGCGTTGACTTCCACATCCCCGATGATCAGCGGCGGCAACATGCGGATCACATTCTCGCCTGCCGGTATGACAAGCATATGTTGGTCACGAACAGCCGCTGCCAGCTCGCCGCAGGGAATACGGTCAGCAATCTTGAGGCCGATCAGTAGGCCTTCACCACGTATGCCCTCGATAACGTGGGGATGCTTGTCTTTCAGTTCGGCGAGGCGCTGCTTCAATGCAAGGCCGGTCTTTGCCACCTTGTCGAGAAAGCCGACGGCCAGCACCAGATCCAACACGGCATTGCCAATGGCCGTCCCCAAGGGGTTGCCGCCATAGGTCGAGCCATGCGTACCCGCCACCATGCCCTTTGCGGCCTCTTTGGTCGCCAAAAATGCGCCAAGCGGGAAGCCGCCGCCGATACCTTTGGCAACAGCCATGATGTCCGGCGTGATGCCCAGATGCTCATAGGCAAAGAATTTGCCTGTGCGGCCAACCCCCGACTGCACTTCGTCGAAAACCAGCAGGAGCCCGTGCTGATCGCATAAATCGCGCAGCGCCCGGAAGAATGATGCAGGCGCCGTCCGCACGCCGCCTTCGCCCTGAATGGGCTCGACCATGATGGCGGCTGTGCGTTCATTGATCGCGGCCTTGACCGCTTCAATATCGCCAAAGGGCGTCTTGCGATGAAAGCCCTCCACCGGCGCGCCAAAGCCCTCGATATATTTATCGTTGCCGCCCGCAGCGATGGTTGCGATCGTGCGGCCATGAAACGCGCCGTCAAACGTGATGATCTCAACGCGTTCAGGATGGCCGCTGACAAATTGATATTTACGTGCGGTTTTGATCGCGCCCTCACAGGCTTCCGCGCCGGAGTTCGTGAAAAACACATAATCGGCGAAGGTTGCATCGGTCAGGCGTTTGGCCAGCCGTTCAGCCGTCGGGATTTTATAGAGGTTGGAGACATGCCAGAGTTTCTGGCCCTGCTCGATCAGCGACTCAACAAGATGGGGATGGGAATGTCCCAGCACGGCCACAGCGATGCCTGCGCCGAAATCAAGAAAGCGCGCGCCGTCTGAGGCTTCCAGCCACGCACCCTCGCCTCGCACGAAAGCCACGGGCGCACGCACATAGGTCGGCAGAATGGATGAAGTCTCTTGAGGCGAGGTCACTGTTCTAACTCCCCGGCAAGCGCCGCAGACGCCAAAAAATCAAACCGCCGCCCTTGGGGCGGCGATTGGCAGAGAAAAGATTTTAAAGTTTTCCACAGGCCGGGTCAAATGGGGACTGACGCTTGCCTTGTTGCAACAAAGTCTGGCCCGAAGCTCTGCCCTTCACATTCCCTGGATGGGGTGCATGAAGGCCCCAGGGGAATCGGGTGAATAAAAATTCTCACGCGGCAACGAGGCTGGCGAGGTAGTCGTCGTCCCATCCGGCGGCCTTGCGGCGCAGACGGATGGAACTCTTTCCCGGAGCCACGCGCAGTAGATTGCAGGCGACGCGCCGGCAGG
>CAMDKB010000284.1 GCA_945901195.1 Rhizobium sp. Q54 | reverse complement strand
AAACTGTCAGTTTACTCAGCTTATCGATATTTGCGGTGTCGACTATCCCGATAAGGAAGAGCGTTTCGAGATCGTCTATCACTTGCTCAGCATGAAACAAAATCATCGTGTTCGCGTGAGGTTGACAGCGAACGAAGCATCGCCTGTGCCATCACTGTCGGCTGTCTTCCCATGTGCCAATTGGTTTGAGCGTGAAGTGTGGGATATGTACGGCGTGTTCTTCTCTGATCACCCAGACTTGCGGCGTATTTTGACTGACTATGGTTTTGATGGACATCCGTTGCGCAAAGACTTCCCGCTGACGGGCTATGTCGAGATGCGCTACGACGAAGATCAGAAGCGGGTCATATATGAGCCCGTGACACTGACGCAAGACTTCCGCAACTTCGATTTTTTAAGTCCATGGGAAGGGTTGCGTACTGCTTTGCCCGGCGACGAAAAAGCAATGACGGGGAAGGCATAGCCCATGACCGTCAACGCCGACGTCGAGATTGAAAATTATACGATTAACTTCGGACCGCAGCATCCTGCTGCACATGGCGTGTTGCGCCTCGTGCTGGAAATGGACGGCGAGGTGATCGACCGCGTTGATCCACACATCGGGCTGCTGCATCGCGGCACCGAGAAACTGATCGAGTATAAAAGCTATCTGCAAGCGGTGCCGTATTTCGACCGGCTAGACTATGTCTCGCCGATGAATCAGGAGCAGGCGTTTGCCATCGCGGTGGAACGCTTGCTGGGCATTGAGCCGCCGCCGCGCGCGAAATACATTCGTATGCTGTTCTGCGAGCTGACGCGCATTCTCAATCATATCATGAACATCGCGTCTTACGCGATGGACGTGGGCGCCATGACACCGTTCCTATGGACCTTCGAGGAACGCGAGAAACTCATGGAGTTTTACGATGCGGTGAGCGGTGCGCGTATGCATGCAGCCTACATTCGCCCCGGCGGTGTGTCGATGGATATGCCTGCGGGTTTGCCCGAGCGCATTATGACCTGGGCCAACCAATTCCCGAAGATTATCGATGATATGGAGGGCCTGCTGACCGAGAACCGCATTTTCAAACAGCGCGTGGTCGACATCGGTCGCGTCACAGCCGATGAAGCCGTGGCTTGGGGATTCACAGGCCCAAACCTGCGCGCATCAGGGATCGCTTGGGATTTGCGCAAAGCCCAGCCATACGACGGCTACGAAGATATGGATTTCGATATCGCCATTGGTAAGAACGGCGATTGCTACGACCGTTATTTGGTGCGCGTTGTTGAGATGCGCCAATCCATTCGCATCATCAAACAGTGTTTAGAAAAAATGCCGACCGGTCCGGTGCGCGTCAATGATCGCAAAATCATGTCGCCCCCACGTGCCGAGATGAAATCGTCGATGGAAGCGTTGATCCATCATTTCAAACTGTATACCGAGGGCTACAAAGTTCCGGCAGGCGAAGTCTACGCAGCTGTTGAAGCGCCCAAGGGTGAGTTCGGTGTCTATGTTGTGGCCGATGGCACTAACCGCCCGTACCGTTGCCGTATTCGCGCGCCAGGCTTTGTTCATTTGCAGGGTATGGATTTCATGCTGCGCGGGCACATGCTGCCCGACGTGCCTGCGGTTCTGGGTTCCATTGATATTGTGTTCGGTGAGGTTGACCGATGAGTGTTCGTCAACTCGCCAAAGAACAACCTGATAGTTTTTCTTTCAAGCCCGAATACGCGGAGCGCGCCAAACGAATCATTGCGAAATACCCAGCCGGCCGCCAAGCCAGCGCGGTGATGCCGTTGCTGGATTTGGCGCAACGTCAAGAAGGGTGGGTGACGAAGCCTGCCATCGGCGTGATTGCTCAGATGTTGAATATGGCCTCGATCCGTGTGCTGGAAGTCGCCACGTTTTACACCATGTTCGAGTTGCACCCGGTAGGTAAGCATCACATCCAGGTCTGCACGAATTTACCATGCCAATTGCGTGGCTCGGATGCGGTGGTTCATGCCTGCAAAGAAAAATTGGGCATTGGCCTGGGCGAACGTACCGCTGACGGCCAATTCAGTTTGATGGAAGTTGAATGCGCTGGGGCTTGCGTGAACGCGCCTATGGCGCAGATCGGCGATGATTATTTCGAGGACGTCGATGCTACCTCGATGAGAAAAATCATTGATGCGTTGAAGCGCGGTGAAAAGCCCAAAGCTGGTCCGCAAAATGGTCGCGTTCATTCCGCGCCTTTGGGGAATTTCACCAGTCTGACCGACGAGCCTAAGCCTGCGCCCATGCAAGATATGGCAGCAGCGAAGGCCGCCTTTGAAAAAGCCAAAGCTGATGCGGCCGCTAAAGCCGCTGCCCCGAAAACCTGAGTAAAACCGATGCTCGCAGACAAAGATCGTATCTTTACCAACCTCTATGGCCACCATGACTGGCGTTTGGCTGGGGCCAAAGCGCGTGGCGATTGGCAAGGCACCAAAGAGATTTTGGATATGGGTGCGGATTGGATCATTGATGAGATGAAACGCTCTGGCCTGCGTGGCCGTGGCGGGGCTGGTTTCCCGACTGGCTTGAAGTGGTCCTTCATGCCCAAGACCGAGAGCGACCGCCCGCATTATTTGGTCGTGAACGCGGACGAGGGGGAACCCGGCACCTGCAAAGATCGCGACATGCTTCGTTTTGATCCGCATAAGTTGGTTGAAGGCTGCTTGATGGCCAGCTTCGCAATGCGTGCGCATGCTTGCTACATCTACATCCGTGGCGAGTTTTATAATGAAGCCTCCAACCTGCAAGTTGCGATAGATGAGGCGTATGCCGCTGGCCTGATCGGCGACAACGCGTGCGGCTCGGGCTGGAAGTTCAACCTGTATCTGCACCGTGGGGCAGGGTCTTATATCTGCGGCGAAGAAACTGCCCTGATTGAAAGCTTGGAAGGCAAAAAGGGACAGCCGCGCCTCAAGCCACCGTTCCCGGCGGGCGTTGGTCTCTATGGTTGCCCGACCACTGTGAACAACGTTGAGAGCATCGCGGTGGCACCAACCATTTTACGTCGTGGCGCATCGTGGTTCGCGGGCTTTGGTCGTCCCAATAATGCTGGCACAAAAGTGTTCTGTATCTCGGGTCACGTCAACAACCCCTGCAACGTCGAAGACGCCATGAGCATTCCATTGAAGGAATTGATTGAGAAGCATGCCGGTGGCGTGCGTGGTGGGTGGGATAACTTACTTGCGATCATTCCTGGGGGTGCATCAGTTCCGGTTCTGCCCAAATCAATTTGCGATAACGTGTTGATGGATTTCGATGGCTTGCGTGATGTGAAGTCTGGTTTGGGTACTGCCGCAGTGATGGTGATAGATAAGTCCGCCGACATCGTTGCGGCGATTGCGCGCCTGTCTGCGTTTTATAAACACGAGAGCTGCGGCCAATGTACACCGTGTCGCGAAGGCACAGGTTGGATGGCGCGTGTGATGAAGCGCATGGTCAAGGGCGACGCAACCTTAGAAGAAATCGATACGCTTGAACGTGTGACCTATCAGATCGAAGGCCATACGATTTGTGCGCTGGGTGATGCAGCGGCATGGCCGATCCAAGGATTGATCCGTCACTTCCGTCCTGAGTTGGAAAAGCGCATTGCGAGCTATCGTGAATCTAAAGTGCGCGCAAGCGCCAAGGCCGCTTAAGGGAGCTGGACTGAATCATGACCAAGCTCACTATCGACGGCCAACAAGTTGAAGTGCCTGCGAATACCACCATCATTCAGGCGGCGGAATTGGCGGGCGTTGAGATTCCGCGGTTCTGTTACCACGAGCGACTGTCGATTGCGGGCAACTGCCGCATGTGCTTGGTAGAAGTTGAAAAATCGCCTAAGCCTGTGGCCTCGTGCGCGATGCCGGTGGCCGAAGGCATGGTTGTTCACACGCGCTCGGACAAAGCCAACAAAGCCCGCAATGGTGTGATGGAGTTTTTGCTGATCAACCATCCCCTCGATTGCCCGATTTGCGATCAAGGCGGCGAGTGCGATTTGCAAGATCAGGCCATGGCTTATGGCTCTGATCGTGGGCGCTACGAGGAAAACAAACGCGCCGTTAAAGACAAAAACATGGGGCCGCTTGTCTCCACCATCATGACGCGCTGCATTCACTGCACGCGGTGTGTGCGGTTCGCGACCGAAGTTGCGGGCGTGCAAGAACTCGGCGCGACGGGTCGTGGCGAAGACATGGAGATCACAACTTATTTGGAAAAAGCGCTGACGTCAGAGCTATCCGGCAATGTGGTTGACCTTTGCCCGGTCGGTGCGCTGACCAGCAAGCCCTATGCATTCTCGGCAAGGCCTTGGGAATTGCGCAAAACCGAATCCATCGATGTGATGGATGCGTTGGGCTCGGCGGTACGCATTGACGCGCGTGGTCGCGAAGTCATGCGCGTGCTGCCGCGGCTGAACGAAACAGTGAACGAAGAGTGGCTTTCGGATAAAGCGCGCCATGCTTGCGATGGCTTGCAGTATCAACGCCTTGATAAGCCTTATGTGCGTGGCGCCAACGGCAAACTGAAAGAAGCGACCTGGGCAGAGGCTTTCGCAGCCATTGGCGCGAAGCTGAAAAATGTTGCGGGCCCTAAGGTCGCGGCATTGTCAGGTGACCTCGTCGATGCCGAATCGATGTTTGCGCTGAAGCAACTCATGACATCGTTGGGCAGTGCCAATATCGACTGTCGCCAAGACGGCGCGGCGGTGAACCCTGCCGTGCGCGCCTCCTATTTGTTCAACAGCGGCATTGCGGGCATTGAAGAGGCTGATGCCATTTTGATTGTGGGCTCTGACCCGCGCCGCGAAGCGCCAGTTCTGAACGCCCGTATTCGCAAGCGTTACTTGCGCGGGAACGTGCAGATTGGAGTGATCGGTGATGCGCTTGACCTGACTTACAAATATCAGCACTTAGCGAACAGAGCCGATGCACTGAGCAAAATTGCCGATGGCAGCCATGCCTTTGCGCAAACTTTGAAGAACGCCAAAAAGCCGATGATCATTCTGGGCATGGCCGTACTTTCGCGTGCTGATGGCGCGGCCATTTTGGCCGCCGCTCGCCAAGTGGCTGATACGTGCGGTTTGGTCAAAGATGGCTGGAACGGTTTTAACGTTTTACATACCGCTGCTGGACGTGTCGGTGGGCTTGATGTGGGCTTTGCTCCGGGCGCTGGCGGCAAAGATACGCGCGGTATTTTGGATTCGGCAGCAAAGGGTGAGATTGAAGTCGTGTACCTGCTGGGTGCCGATGAAATCGATACCGCAAAGTTGGGCAAAGCGTTCGTGATTTATCAAGGCCACCATGGTGACCGTGGCGCGCATCGCGCCGATGTGGTGTTGCCGGGTGCGGCCTATACGGAAAAGAGCGGCACTTACGTGAATACCGAAGGCCGGGTGCAACGCGCTGAACGTGCGGTGTTCCCGCCTGGCGATGCGCGCGAAGATTGGGCGATAGTTCGTGCGCTATCAGATGTGTTGGGTAAAAAACTACCGTTTGACTCGCTTGATCAGCTGCGTGCGGCCATGCGTGTCGCTAACCCAATTTTTGCGGCGCTTGATAGCGTGACTAAGGCTATGTGGTCACCCTTCGGAACAGCGGGCAGCATTGCAGCAACGGGCTTCGATTATCCGATTAAGAATTACTACATGACCGACTCCATCAGCCGCGCCTCACGCACCATGGCGCAATGCACCGAGGAGTTTGTGATGGGCGGCAAGGCAAGGACCGGCACCCATGGCTGAGTTCATCAATGGATATTTGATTCCGTTTGCCTGGATCTTGGGCAAGATCTTGCTGTTCGTCTTACCGCTGCTCGTCGCTGTGGCTTACGTCACCTATGCCGAGCGTCGGATTATCGGTGCTATGCAAATGCGCATCGGTCCCAACGTGGTGGGTTGGTTTGGTTTGCTTCAACCATTTGCCGACGCTGTGAAGTTACTGACCAAAGAAACGGTGCTGCCCACAGGTTCAAGCCCCGTGGTGTTCTTCCTGGCACCTATGGTAACATTCTCATTGGCGATGATTGCCTGGGCGGTGATCCCCGTAAATGAGGGCTGGTTCATCTCCAACATCAACGTCGGCATTCTTTATTTGTTCGCCGTCTCGTCATTGGGCGTTTACGGAAT